>CBFGRG010000208.1:0-6017 GCA_965651105.1 uncultured bacterium
GCCCTCGGCGGGCGGGTAGATTCTGGATCCCGTCAAACGCGCGCTTCCATTGGGGCGCGCGATCCGGGGCAGTATTTTGGGTCTATGATTCGATGTCCTGGGCCGGCTACCTACGCCGTGGTCATGCCGCGGATGGCGAGGCCGAAGATGAACAGCGCCACGAGGCTGTAGATCAGCAGCCCCTGTCGCGGGGCCTTGTCGCGGACGTACGACCAGACGAACGGCAGCACCAGCGCCGCCGCCGCGCCATAGAGGATGTGGAGCGAATCCTCCGGACGTGGACCCTCGACGAAGAGCGCCAGGCCGAACAGTCCCTGCACCACCACCAGCACCTGCCCGATCACCAGCGCGCCGCCGATGCTGCCGCCGATCGCGCCCCCACGGGCAAACTCCAGCAACCCCCACAGCCCCACGACCAGGAAGAAGATCATCACGGTCGTGGCGAGGCGGTCGTGCATCAGGTGGACGAAATCCATTGGTCGGGGCTCCCCGGGTGTCGATGGCGGGCGCTGCGGGTCCGGTGCGCAGACCACAGCGGAATCACTGAGAGTATAGGAGAGATCGCCGCTCTGCCCTGCCGAATTCGCAGGAATTTGGGCGTGATCGCGCATATTCAAAGCCGAATTGGCATAACGCGGCCGGGCCTGTACGGCCACGATTGACAGGCGTCCGCTCGCAACGTACAATCTGATCGTACAGTGTGTTGCGTACAGGATGATCGCACAGCACTGAATCAGCAGTGTCGTTGTGCCGTTTCGAGGTCTCCCCGGGGGTGGGTGACCCCAGGCCCATGCGAAAGGAGTCATCGTGGACTCGGAATCCCGAGACTACCAGAAGGTCATGGACAACGCGCTGCAGCTGGTCTACAGCCACTACCACCGGTTGGCAACGCAGCTCTCCGCTGACGCCTTCCAGGAGTTGACGCTCGACCAGCTTCGCAGCGGACAGTTGGGTCAGGATCTTTTACGATTGGCGCGTCTGGCTCGTGGCCAGATACGTGAGCCCCAGGATTTGGTGCTGGAGGCGATTGATTCCGTCCTTCAGTTGCTTTTCTGGCCGGTTGCGGCGGACGATTACACCGTGCCCCGCACATTCTGGGACACGGATCTGGGGCGCATGCTCGCCCTGGCGAAGTTCCGCGCCTATGATGCCAGCGAGCTGGTCAGCATCGGCAACGCGGCCCAGCAACTGGGCGTGACACGTCCGACCATCTACCGATGGATGGACGAGAAGCAGCTCAACTACGTGCGGGACGACATGAGCGGCCGTACGTTTGTGGTGCGTCGTGACATCGAGCGCCGCAAGGAGATCGAGAACGAGCTCGGTGGTGGCTTCGCCTGATCTCGCTGGCCGGTAGACGGCCCGGGGAGGGGGCGCTCGTCAACAACAAGACCTCGGATGGACCAAAGCGCCTGGCAGCATATCTGCCGGGCGTTTTGGTGTCCGGTGTCCGAACTCCCTTCAGCGTTCGCTCGAGGCAGTTCGGGACGCGGCACTCGGCGAGCACTGCCATGCGGGCTTGCATGTCGATTGGTGACCACGAACGTGGCTCAGGGTTACGGCGCGGCGTCCCGATCAGAGTCGCGGAGGTTGAACGCCCCCTCGTCGAGCTCGCGATAGCCCCAGAGATCGGTGATCGCGACGAGATGGCCCGCCTTCACGTACAGGTGAGCCAGCCGTGGCGCGACCAGCCCGCAGGCGATGTCGTAGGAGATCGTGCCGTACATCGCGGCGAGATCGTCGACGCCCGGCGCGACGCCGCGGTGGCCGTCCCCAATCACCGTCACCAGGTCGGCCGGCTGGGCGTCGTCAGGAAGGCCGATCACCGTCTGATCCATACAGATGCGACCGAGCACCGGCGCCTTTTGGCCGCGCACGTCCATCCAGGCGCGGTTGGAGCCGGATCGGTCGTAGCCATCGGCGTACCCGAGTGCTACGAGCCCGACTCGGGTCGGTGTCTCGGCCGTCCATGTGCCACCGTAGCTGACGCGATCGCCCGGTTGCATCTCGTGGATGCGGCTGATCCGGCTGTGGACCGTCATCACCGGCCGCAACGGCGCCGGTAGCTCCATTGTGGGATCTGGCTGGAGACCATACATCGCCGTGCCGACGCGAACGCGATCGCGATGCAGGTCCGGGAAGTTGATCGTGCCGGGAGAGTTGGCAATGTGCTGGCTGGGCACCTCGATCCCCGCCGCGCGGATGTTCGCGATCGCGCGGTCAAATGTCTTGGCCTGACCAGCGGTCGCGTCGGAGCCTGGATTGTCGGCGCAGGCGAGGTGCGTCATCACGGCGTCGAGCCGCAGCTCCGGCAGCTTGTCGATCACTTGCGCCAGCGTTGGCGCCTCGTCCGGCGCGCAGCCGAAGCGGTTCATGCCGGTGTCGATCTTGATATGTACCGGCAAGGGCTTCTTGCGTCCCGACTTGCGCACGTCAGCGGCAAGCGCCTTCGCGAGATCGACCTCACTGACCACCAGCATCAGGTCGCTGGCGATCGCGCGGCGGCTCTCCCGCTCGCCGATCGGTCCCATCACCAGGATCGGTGCTTCGATGCCAGCGTCGCGAAGCCGGACACCCTCCTCGACCGTGGCCACACCCAGCTCGTTGGCGCCGGCGGCGAGCGCGGTTTTCGCCACCGGAATCGAGCCGTGCCCGTAGGCGTCGGCCTTGACGATCGACATCAGCTTCGTCGTATCGCCGATCATCCCGCGCAGGGCGCGGATGTTGGCCGTGATCTGGTCGAGATTGACGACCGCCACGCTCGGCCGGCCACCCCAGCCTTGCAGGATGCGGTCGATGTCAGCTGCCGACGTCATCACCACCGTCCCCGGATTCCAGCCGCGCGATGACGCGGACGAGGTCGCCGCGCGAGACGATACCGACGAGCGTGTTGTCGTCGTCGAGTACCGGCACGGGATTCACGCCCTCGTCGATCATCAGCGTCGCGATCTGCTCGAGCGTGGCGTGCTGGCGGATGCTGATCACCGGACTCGACATGAGCTGGCGCGCGTTGACGGCGAGTGCCCGGCGGATCTCCTCCCGGTAGCTGCGGCCAGCGTCGGCGACAAGCATTGCGTCGAGAAAGGGCACCACGGTTGGCGCGTCGACGTCGGCCTCACGGGCGATGATGTCCGAATCGGTGATGATGCCGATCATCTGCCCGTCCTCGACGACGGGCACGCCATTGATGCGGCCCTTCGCGAGCAGTGTGGCGATCGTGGGGATCGTGTCGTCGGGCGAAACCGTGGCGACATCGGTCTGCATGATCTCGCGAACGGTCGGGTCCGGGTCGGGAGTCCTGGAATCGTCGGCCATCGATGGTCCTTTCGCATGTCCTGGTGCCGAAAAAGGTCGCAGGGGCGACTTGCCGGCGCTCACTGAACGTCACTCCCGCCAGCCATCCGCGCGGGAAGTGCCGTCCCTGGTCGCGTTGGGGTGAGTCTTCGCGGGATGCGAGATCGCTTCGCTCTGTCCACGCGATTGACTTTCGTCACCCGTGGAGGCGCGATCACGTCGTCCCCTGCGCGTTGCTGAACGCTGTCATTCGTCCGTCAAGGTGGCCAGCTCCAGGGCGATCGCATCGGGCAGGTCCGAGGCGATCAACCCGAACGCGCCATAGTGCTGCTCGCCGCGCCGTGCCGCTCGCGGTCCGACGTGCAGCGCCAACGCCGCCGCATCGAACGGCTCCAGTCCCTGCGCCGCGAACGCCCCGATCATCCCCGCGAACACATCGCCGCTGCCGGCCGTCGCCAATGACACGGGCGCGTCCTCGGCCACGACGGTGCGGTCTCCGTCCGATGCCGCGGTGTATCCATACTTGAGGATCACCGTTTGGCCGAATTTCTTCGCCGCCTTCTCAACGGTCCCGATCGGGTCGGCGACGATCGCGTCAGTCTCGTCTTCGCCGAGCAGGCGCGCCATCTCGCCCGGGTGCGGTGTCAGGATCAACCGGCCCTTCGGCACGTTCTCCCACCAGGAGTTCTGCTGCGCCAGCCAGTTGAGGCCGTCTGCGTCGACCACGATCGTCGCTTCCTCGTTGGCGAAGAGCGGCGAATCGGTCGCCTGGGTCTCTTCCTTCACCTGCTGGGCGGCGGCGAAGCCAATGCCGATCGGGGAGCTGCGCTTGTGGTCGGAAATGCCGAACAGCGCCGCCATCAGCGTGGAGACGTTGTCGTCCTCGCCGAGTCCCGGCCCAATCACGACCGCGCGGGCCCGCCTGATCGGCTGGTCGAGATCGTCGAGCGCCTGGCGGACCCCGCCGAGTGTGTCGGTGGCCGGCAATGGCACGTGGGCGACTTCGGGAATTGCCGACGCGATGGTGCTGATCACCATCCGCGGCGCCGCGAGGTGGACGATGCCTGCCCCGGCGCGCCCGGCCGTCCGCGCGCAGAGCTGCGCCGCGCCGGTATAGAGCGGCGACCCAGCGATCACGACGACCCCGCCGACGTCCCATTTGTGGGTGCCGAAGGTCCGTTGCGGCGCGATCGACTTGGCGAGGTCGGTATCGGCCCACTGCTGCTTGCCGGTGAGCTCCGGCTCCTGGTGTTCGGTCATCTGTCAGTCCTCGGGCGCGTCGTCGCGGCTGCCAGGGCCGGTCGCGACCACGAACGCCATCGCATCAGTGCGGGAATGGGTCAGGGAGACGCTGAAGTTGGTCAGGCCGAGCGTGCGGGCACGCTCGGCGGCTTCGCCGTGCAGGATCAGCACCGGCTTGCCGCGTCGATTCGGCAACACCTCCATCTCGCGCCAGTGGATGCCGATGATACCGGTGCCGAGCGCCTTGGAGGTCGCTTCCTTCGCGGCGAACCGCGCCGCCAGCTCGTTCGGGCGGCCGCGATAGCGTTCTCGCTCGCGCTCGGTGTACACCCGTCGCAGGAAGCGCTCGCCGAAGTCGCGGTAGGTGCGCTCGATCCGGTGAATCTCGATGAGATCGATGCCGACCGCGATCGTGCCCTCGCGCTCATGGTCGAACACCGGCACGTACCATCCCGGCCCCTCGCGCTGCTCCAGCTCGGGCTCGCGCCAGGGCGGGCGCTGCCGCTTCTTCTCGGTCATCGCTCCCCTCCCCCGTTTCGATGTGCCGGCAACGGCGATGTCACGTGCGCGCTCGTCGGGCGATACCGGTCGACAAACGCCTGCGCGCGCTCCCGGAACGTGCCATCGACGATCGACGCGCGGATATCTTCCATCACCCGCGCCAGGAACCGCAGGTTGTGCTCCGATGCGAGCCGCAGCCCGAGCACCTCTTTCGCGCGCAGCAGGTGATGCAGGTATGCGGCGGTGAACTCGGTGCAGGCACGGCAGTCGCAGGTCTCGTCCACCGGCCTGTGAACGTTGCGCCATTCGGCGTTGGTGACCGTGATGCGGCCATCGAGCGTGAACATGCCGTTGTTGCGCGCGAGGCGGGTCGGCAGCACGCAGTCGAACATGTCGATGCCTCGGGCAACACCGTGCCAGAGATCCTCGGGAGAGCCGACGCCCATCAGGTAGCGCGGCTTGTCCCGCGGGAGCAGCGGCGTAGATTCTTCCAGCATCTCGTGCATCACCGGCTTCGGCTCCCCGACGCTGAGACCGCCCACCGCGCAGCCGGCGACATCCATCGACGCCAACCGCTCGGCATGCTCGCGGCGCAGGTCCGCCTCCATGCCGCCCTGCTGGATGCCGAACAGCACCGAGGTCGAATCCTCAGGCTGCGTTTCGCGCAGCGCAACGATCGCCCGCTCCAGCCAGCGTGACGAGCGTTCGGTGGCGTCGCGAATCGCCTCGCGCTCGGCCGGGAGCCCAAGCACATGATCGAGCTGCATCATGATGTCGGAGCCGTAGGCAAGCTGGAGGTCGACGACGCTTTCCGGCGTCATCGTCCAGCGGGACCCGTCGATGTGCGAGGCGAAGGTGACGCCCCGCTCGGTGACGGTGTTCTGGTTGGCGAGGCTGAACACCTGGAACCCGCCACTGTCGGTGAGGATCGGTCCATCCCAGCGCATGAAGCGATGCAGCCCGCCGGCTTCACGGATCAG
>CBFGRG010000209.1:0-6010 GCA_965651105.1 uncultured bacterium
GTTTGGGCCTCCCGCGCCGGTCGGGCGTGAGGTGGGCGGGGCTTGTCCCCGCCCGTACGGTGGGAGCAGGCGAGCGTGTCCCCTACTCCCCGACCGGCGCCTGGCCGTAACCCGGCTGCGGCGGTGTCGGCCGGACGCTCTCCGGCTTGCGCGGCAGGCGGATCGGGGCGAGGTCGCCCTCGACGCGGACATCCGGCAGCCAGCTCAGCCACCGCGGGAACCACCAGTTCGCGCGGCCCAGCAGCTTCAGCACCGACGGCACCAGGATCGTCCGGATCAGCGTGGCGTCGAGCAGCACCGCGAAGGCGAGCCCAAAGCCCATCTGCTGCATCTCCACCAGCCGACCGCCGGCGAACGATGCGAAGACCGCGACCATGATCAGGGCGGCGCCGGTGATCAGCCGGCCCGTCTGCTGCAGGCCGATCCGCACTGCGGCGTCGTTGTCGCCCGTGTGGTCGAAATGCTCGCGCACCCGGCTCAGCAGGAAGACGTGGTAGTCCATCGAGAGCCCGAACAGGATGCAGAAGAGCATCACCGGCAACCAGTTGGTAATCGTGTCGACCTCGGTGAAGCCGAACAGGCTCGCGCCGAATCCATACTGGAAGACCAGCACCAGCGCGCCGTAGGCCGCGCCAACCGAGAGCAGGTTCATCAGGATCGAGGTCAGCGGCACCAGGATCGACCGGAACGCGACCATCAGCAGCACGAAGCTGAGTCCGAGCACGAAGGCGAACACGACCGGGAGGTTGTCGATCAGCGCGGTGTCGAAGTCGATCGTCTCGGCGGTCCCGCCGGTGATGTACACATCGCCCGAGGCCTCACCGAACGCATCCGGCACCACGTCGGATCGGAGGTTCTCCACCACCTGCTCGCCCTCGTGAGAGAACGGGTCGGCCCGGAGTACCGCGCTGACGATCGTCAACGCGCCGTCCTCACTGGTCTCGGCGCTGACGGCGCCGAAGTCGCCGCTGTCCTGAAGCGTCGTCACGAAGGCATCGATCGACGCATCGTCGTTGGCGTCGCCGCTGACGGCGATCTCGACCGGCGAATCCATGCCCGCCGAGAAGTCCTCGGCGAGGATCGCGAAGCCCTTCGTGAAGTTGGTGTCGGGCAGCGAGCTGGTTTCCTGGGAGCCGATGTTCATCGACAGCACTGGCGCGGCGAGCAGCAGCAGCGCCGCCAGCGAGGCGATCAGCCACGCGACCGGGCGACGCATCACGGCCGAGGCGAGATGGCCCCAGAGACCGCTGCCAACCTTCGTTTCGAACTCGCCGTAACCGGTCTGGTCCTGTCGCTTGAGCTTGCGCATCATGCCGAAGCGCGGGGCGTTGGCCCAGTCGCCGATGAGGCGAACCATCGCCGGCAGCAGCGTCATGGCGGCGGCGACAGCGACCACCACGACCAGCGCCGCGGAGATGCCCATCGCCTGGAAGAAGTTGATCGGCAGCAGCATCAGGCCAAGCAGGGCGAGGATCACGGTGCCGCCGGAGAACATCACGGCCTTGCCGGCGCTACCGCCGGCCCGCTCGATCGCGTCCAGCTTCGGTGCGCCGTCACGGCGCTCCTCGCGGAAGCGCTCGAAGAAGAACAGCGCGTAGTCAATACCGACGGCGAGGCCGATCATGCTGACCAGGCTGAGCGTGGTGCTGTCGAGCACCAGCACGTTGGCGAGCAGCAGCACGAAGCCAGTGGTGGTGGCGATCGAGACGATCCCGATCGCGAGCGGCAGGATCGGGGCGATCAGCGCGCCGAAGACGACCAGCAGCACGAGGCCGGCCACCGGCAGGCCGATGGTGATTTCCTTGCTGAGGTCCTCCTCGGCGATGGTGCCGAAGGTCGCGTTGCCGCTGATGTCACCGACCGAGTAGACGGCGACGTCGTCGGTCGCGGCGCCCTGGGCGTCGTCGAGGTACTGCTCGCCGCGTTCCGCGTATTCGTCGGACTCCTCATTGAAATTGATCGGCATGATCAGCGAATGGCGGTCTTCGGAGACGAGCGCGGCTGATTCAGGCGCGTCGGAGGCATCGTAGTAGTTCACCAGCGATGCGATGTCGTCCTGCCACGGCGCGAGACCGTCGACAGTGCCGGCGACCACCTGTTTGAACGCATCGTCGTCGACGGTGTAGCGCTCGGAGTGAACGACGATGGTCTCGTTGGCGACCTGCTCGTGATGGAAGTGCTCTTCGATGAGCTCGTTGGCGACCTGGGAGTCGGGGTCGTTGGTGAACCCACTGCCCTCGCCGGTGGTCGGGCCGGAGAAAGTGTTGCCGAGGAGGGTAACGACGACCAGCAGGGCGATCCACGCGGCGAGGGTTCGCCACGGGTGCCGGGCGCTGGTCCCGGCGAGTTTCTGGGGCGAAAGGGAGGATAAACGCATGTGCACTTCTCCGTGCGTAGGTGGCGACGGCTCGGCCAGAAGCAGGATTGGCGAACCGGATTCCAGCGGATCCCGGGCTGCGTCGCCTGGCGGAGGCGCGGCTCCGTCAGGAGCCGGGTACCGTCGGGCGAAGACCCGGTGACGAGTGTGCGAGTGATGCGTTGCGCGATCTCGGACGGGATGTCACGAACATGCGTCGCTCGCCACGTCACCTATGGTGCGGCGAAGCTGAAGATTCCCTAAGAAGGCCATCTGCAGAGTTTCTGCGGAGGGGTCCCCTCCCCTGCTCTGCCGGTTATCCCCCAGCGAGCGGGTTCGGGGGCGATCCTGAAGTGTCATGCCGCACGGCGGCACCACCATGCATGAACCCCAGCGCCCGTCGCGCCGCCCCGGTGGCGGCGTGCGCTGGAGGTTCATGGCAGCAGATTGGCGTCTCCGGATGGCGCGAGCGATGATGTGGTTGAGGTCACGCCACAGTGAGACCCACGTAGACCCCGGCGTATCGCCGGGGTCGTCAGGTCGGGCCCGCCATCAGGAGGAGCGGCAGGATCAGCCGCGGAGGCGGGAGAGTATCCGGGCGGCGTGCACTGGACAAGGCGCGGTCATGACGTTTGACCAATCGAGGTTGCGGCCGTCGGTCGGGCATCCCGCGTCACCCAAAGCACCAGCGCGGCCGCGGCGCTGAGCAGGAGCGCGTTGATCCCAATCGCGGCGAAGTCCGACAGAGCCAGCAACACGCCCCCGACCATGCCACCGAAGGCGATGCCAAGGTTGAGCACAGCCGTGTTGAACGTAAGTGTGGTGGCGCGGCTCGCCGGCGAATCGCGGATCAGCAGCATGACGTCGGTGACCCCGCCAATGCCGCCCATCAGTCCGATGCCGCCGATCAGGGCGAGGCCAGCGATAGCGGAAAGCGGTAACAGGAACAGGAGCGCAACCAGCGTGCCGAATACCAGCCGGATGACGATCAGGAGTGGACGAAGTGGCAGCGTCCCGACCCGCCCGCCGGCGGCGATGTTGCCGGTGAAGAGCGCGATGCCGATCACGAAGAAGATCCAGCCGATCTGACCGGTCGAGTAGTCGTGGCGCTCGGCAAAGAAGACCGGAGCGTAGGTCCCCATGCTCCAGGCGACAGTGTTGCCGAGGAGCACGCTCGCATACACGCCCACGGTCGAGCGATGGCGCAGGAGCGGGCGGTAGGCGTCCAGAAACGCGGAGACCGACATGGGGTCGTGGGTGCGGACCACCTCTTGGCCGACAGCCCGGTGGACGAGCGGCGCCAGCACGGCGGTCGCGACTCCGAGCGTGGCCAGCGCCACGCGCCAATCGAACGCGCTGGCGATCGTCGTGAGGGCTGGAATGCCGATGATGGCCGCGATCGAGACCCCGGCCATCACCCAGCTCACCGCCCGGCGCATGGCGTCGCCCTCGAACCGGTCGCCGACGATGACGAGCGCCACGGGCTGGGCGAGGGCGCGGCCGGCGGCCCCAAGGAGAGCTGCCAGCAGCAGCGGGAGGTAGCTCGGGGCTAGGCTCATGCCGAACGCGCTGATCGCCACGACGACGAGGCAGGCGACCAGCGAGCGCCGATGCCCGACACGGTCGATGAGTGGCCCGGCGATCACACCCAGCACGCCGGCGAGGAGCATCGAGGCTGCCGAGACCTGTCCGAGCATCGAGACGCTGGTGCCGAGATCGGCCGAGATCGCGGGAATGAATGGGTTGACCGCAATCCCGTGCACCATCGCCACGAAGGTCGTCATCGTGAGCATCGGGACGAGCGCGATCGCCAGGCCCTCTCGACCCAGGGATTTTCCTTTGGCGCTGATTGAAGCCGTCATGCAGATTCCGCCTTGCCAGGCATCGCGGCCGGTGCGCCGACGACCCGATCGAGAAACCTCCGGACATGGGGCAGGATCAGGTCGCTGCGGCGGAACGCTGTGGGATGATTCATGCCGCTCAGCTCGACGAAGGTGGCATTCGGCATCGCCCGAGCGGCTCGCTCGACGAGTGCGGGCTCGTCTTCACTGCCGGCGTAGAGAAGTGCCGGGATGTCGACGTTGGGCAGGGCATCGCTGATCCAACGGGTTTCACCGGGCCCATGCCAGTCCGGCGCGAGGAATGCCGCGCGCAGCGCTTCGGCGTCGTTGGCGAGCCACTGCGTCCGGGGCGGGTCCGGCAGCGGTCCGATGTGACGCTCCCACTGCGCCACGAACCCCTCGATTCCGTCTTCCAGCCAGCGATAGATCACCTGGTCGGTGGGATCCTCGCCCACCGTGCTGAACGGGCTGGCGCCACCGACGATCAGCGAGTGCAACCGATCTGGCGCGTTCATGGCGAGCACGAAGCCAACGATGCCACCGAGCGAATAGCCCCAGTAGTGGGCGCGCTCGATACCGCAGTCGTTGAGCACGGCCAGGACATCGCCGGCGCGCGCCCTGAGGGAGTAGAGCTCGGGGTCGTGTGGCGCGTCGCTCCGGCCCTGTCCGCGCGGGTCAAGGAGAATGAGCTGGTAAGTGTCGCGCAGCGCCTCGGTGTAGCGCGTGTCCTCACGGCGCCAGTCCTCGAGACTGCCGAGGAACCCGATGTGGAGAACGAGTGGTGGTCCGCTCCCCTCGACCTCGTACCAGGTGGCCACGCCTTCGTGGGTAACGAATGGCATTCGTGCTTGCCTTTCTTCTGCCGACATCCGGTGTATGCCGTCTATGGTACCGGTGTGGCGGCGTCGACAGAGATCGGCTCCCATACCCACGCGTCCCCTTCCGCCACGACGTGTCCCAGGCTGGGGAACGGGTCGAAGTGGTAGAAGGAAACCAGGCCGCCATCCTCCGCCATGCGGGCCAGCAGCTCCCGGCGGGTTTCGATCATCTGCTCCGGATTCACGTCCGGCAGCCCCACCAGGTTCGGGAATGGCAAGTTGAGCGGGATCAGCGCAGCATCGCTCGCGATCCAGAGATGCTCTCCCTCCGACTCGACGAAGAGCGCCATGTGTCCTGGGGTGTGTCCCTGGGCGGCGATCGACGTGATGCCCGGCACGATCTCCTCGTCGTAGCCGATCATGTCGAACCGGTCCGCCAGCGGGGCCAGGTGCATGCCGGCAAAGGCGAGCAGCAGCTCCCTGAACTCGGGAACGGGAACGGCCGCTTCGACCTGCGCAGGGTCGGACCAGAAGTCCCAGTCCTCCTGACTGATCACGTACCGCGCGTTGGGAAAGACGGGATTCCCGTCCGCATCGGCATTGCCGCCGATGTGGTCGGGGTGCCCATGCGTGATGACCACGACATCGATGTCTTCCGGCGTGATGCCCTGGGCCTGCAGGTTCTCAAGAAGCAATCCGTCGTTCGGGCTGATTCCCGGGCCGAAGCCCGTATCGACCAGCACCAGGTGCTCGCCGGTGTCGATCACCATCGGCGTGTGGTGGCTGGCGCTTGTGGCGGGCTCGCCTTCGGCGGCTGACAATGCCTCATCGATCTCCTCCGGCGAGGATCCCGCAAGCAGCAGGGGGAAGGATTCAGGGTCGACGCTGGCGCCGTCGCTGACGGCCAGGCAGGCGAACGACCCGAGCTGAAACCCGTGGACGGCGCCGCGCATATCTGGCTGGGGGATGGAGCTGGCAACAGGGGTCGCCTCCTG
>CBFGRG010000210.1:0-6010 GCA_965651105.1 uncultured bacterium
ACCGGGTCGCGGCGCTCGTGAGCGCCGCATGCCTGGCCGAGGCAAGAGGGGATATCGCCGAATCGCACGCGCTGGTGGATCAAGCGATCACGCTCGCACATGCCCACGGAGATGGACTCGGTCTCGCCACGGCGTCGTTCGTCCGCGGACGCGCCGCATACCGGGAGGGCGATATCACGACCTCGCGCCGGCTCCTGACCGATGCGCTGTCGGGCTTCCGGGCGCGCGATGCCAGGGGCCGCGCCGCCTGGGCATTGTGCTTCCTGGCCTCACTGGACAGCCTCCACGCCATCGACGAAGGGGGCGACGCGTCGACGCTGGAGCTGGCTGCTGGTCGCTGCGAGGAGGCGCTGGCGACATTCCGCGCGTCCGATTACCTGCCGGGCATCACCCGCGCGCTCCACGGTCGCGCCTACATCGCCTACAAGCAGCGCGACCTGACCCTGGCTCTGGCGTACACGAAGGAGCTGCTGATACTGGCTCGGGAAAACCGCCGGCTCATCAACAACTACCTGAACGACATCGCCAACATCGCCAGCCGATCGGGCGAAGCGGCGTTTGCGGCGCGGCTCTACGGGGCAGCGGACAAGGAACGCGCTCGGCACAACGAGCCGCTCCCGCCGGTGTTTCGCGCCGAGTTCGAGCGCGATCGCGAGCTGGCGCGAGCGGCCCTGGGCGCCCGAGCCTACACCGAGGCCTGGGATGCGGGATACCAGCTGACGACCGACCACGCCGCCACAGAAGCACTCGGATTTGACCTGCCGGCCAGCGACACGTCAGGTGTGAAGCTGACGCCGCGCGAGCGTGAGATCCTGCCGCTCCTCGCCGAGGGGAAGACCGACCGCGAGATCGGCAGCCTCCTCTTCCTCAGTCACCGCACGGTCGAAAACCACGTCGCCAGGCTCCGTGCCAAGCTCGACGTGCGAACGCGAACCGAAGCGATCAGGGCCGCGCGCCTGCGCGGTCTTCTCCCCACCAACCCGAACGATACCGACGCACGGTAGCTCCAGCGAGGTATCGAGCGTCGTGCCAGCCGTGCGGTGGTGCCGCCCCCGGGCGACGCGACGGGTGTCAACGCATCCTGCTTTACCACGATTCCGTCGGCGAACGTGAGTAGACCGATCGCCGGGAATTGAGTAGCCCCAACCTCCAGAGTTGAGTAGACCACGCTCTTGTTTCGCCCTGCCGGCGAACCATACGCTGCGAATGCGTTCAGATGCCGACTCCACAGGAACGATCGAGCTCGGAATTCCGCGCCGGCGACCGGTGGGATCGACACGATCGGGCGCCAGACCCCGCGACGCCGTCATCGTGCACAGCAGAGGGGTCGGCCCTCGCCGCGCGCACACCATCCGCTTTTCGTGATCGGAGCACTCACCGGGGCCTCAACGGAATGACTTGTCATGAAGATCGTGATTCATCAAGGTCCTCAGTCCAGAAAGGCAAAACGACCATGCCGAACTCCGACCCCAGCCGCGTGATGTCGCCGCTGAACTTCATCGTCAAGCTGAAGCCCGGCAGCAAGGCCGGCATCGAGATGATCAGCCCCCAACTCTCCGCCAGGCTGAAGCGAGGGGCTGACCAGATCGGCACCCTGCACGAGGCCCGGTTCGTCCGCCTCGACGAAGACACAATTGGCCTCTTCACCACCTACGACGGTGACTTCGACACGTACATCAGCGACTTCACCAAGCACATTGCCGACATCTTCAACGCCCTGTTTGCGAATGTCGTCGATCCGCCGCCCCTGCCGGTCGAGAAGAACATCCAGGCATTCGCGGACTACGTGCGTGCCCACGACTTCCCGATCATCACCTACTACACCGCGTACCCGAACCTGACGGTCCAGGATATCCGCGCCCTGTCCACCGCGAGGGTGTGAGAAACCGTCGCAGCCGCCACCCCGGGCCCTTCGCTTGGGGTAGCGGCCAGCCGGGCCGAAAAGGAGGTCGCGATGACCGAACTCGATCTGGACGACATCCAGGGCTTCGTGCTGCGACGCTACCCGATGCCGGTCTCCAGAAACATCCTGCTGGCGGTCGGTGATCCGGCCGCCGCTCGCGCGGCACTCGGCCGTCTGGTCAATGGGGATGAGGCAGACGCCCTCCAGGTGTCGTCGGCAGCTTCCCCACCGGCGCCGGACATGCCCTACCGCCTCTACGTCGGCATCACCTGGACGGGCCTGGTCGCGCTCGAGGTGCCGGACCGGCTGCCGGGCGTCTCGTTTCGCTCGTTCCCGTCATTCGTGGCGGGGGCGCCGGCGCGCGCGGAGGGATTGGGGGACCGTGGACCCAGCGCCCCGGATCAGTGGATCCCCGGCTTCCGGAACAACGAGGGTCACGTCCTCGTGTCGTTGTACGCTCCCAGCCGTCCGCAACTCGAGGCGCACAGCACCTGCCTCGACGCGATCCTCGCCGGAGACAACGCGTTCCGCGAGCTCTGGCGTGGCGATGGTGAGGCCCTCATCGAGAAGGATGAGCGTGGCGAGCCGGTGTATGTCCGCAAGGCACACTTCGGCTATCGAGACGCCATCACGGAGCCCACCATCAAGGGCGGTCCGGGACCGTACCCGCCGGAATCCCAGGAACCCTGCGACCCCTGGCTCTTCGTCCTGATGGACGAGGCGCCGAACTACTACGTTCCCGATCCGCCAGAGCTGGGACGCAACGGCAGCTTCGGCGTCTTCCGTGTCGAGGAGCAGGACGTCGTTGGGTTCGAGAACTTCCTCCAAAGCCAGAAGGACCGGATCGATCCGGAGCTGCTGGCGGCCAAGCTCATGGGACGCTGGCGAAATGGCGTTCCCCTGGCGGTGTCGCCGGACACCGACTGCCCGCCGGACGGGATGCCGCCCGAAAAGCTGAACAACTTCGACTACGTCTACGCCGATGGCTCCGGAGATTACTGGGGGGAACGAACGCCGATCGGCGCCCATATCCGGCGGGTGAATCCCCGCGGACAGCCGATCAAGGGCCAGTCAATCCCGGGCGGCAGCAACAACGATCACCGCATCGTCCGGCGCGCCCTGCCCTACGGTCCGACATACGACCCGAGCGAGCCGTATGACGGTATCGAGCGTGGGCTGATCGGCTTCTTCATCAACTCCAGGATCGACAACCAATTCGAGTTCGTGCTGCGGGAGTGGCTGAACAGTGCCGATGCCGTCGGCTCGGTGCGACTCGATCCCCATTCCAACGATGTGATCGCCGGAGCGAACGACTCCTCGGAGAGCGTCTTCGAAATCCCCCAGCCGCATGGCGCGCCGCCGATTCGCATCACCGACTTTCGCAGCTTCACCCACACGCGAGCGACGGCCTACTGCTTCCTGCCCAGCATCACCGCGCTGCGGTGCATCGCCGGACTCAGCGATACCGGTGACCAAAGCGTGGGTGGAGCACGGTCCAACGGGCAAATCGCTTGACAACGAGAGGACCTGGAAAGGCGGCACACATCATGACCCAACCTCCTGGCGCCGCGGTCCAGCCACCCACCCAGCAGGACACTTCGGCGGAGCGCGACGCGGCGAGCAGCAAGGGTCGCATGCATTGGGGCCGCCTCCTGCAGCGAAAGCTCCTGATCCGGGTAACCGTCCCAACGCTGATCGGCCTGGTTCAACTAGCCTTCGCCATCATCGCGATCGCGAACGGCCAGGTGTCAGCCCGAATCCTTCTCTGGGCCCTGCCGGCGCTCATGGTGGGCTATCTGTTCGGCCGGTCCACGAAGATGGCATGGGACGACGAGAAGTCCCAGATCGTCCTGCTCCGGGCGCAGCTCCTGCTGACGGTCTCCTACATCGTCCTGCGCGTCGGGGGCCACTTCGTACTTGAGAGGACACTCGGCGATCGCGTCGGGCTGGCGGATGTGCTCATGGTGCTGTCGTTCGGCCTCTTCGTCGGGCGCACGGTGGGCCTTGCCGGCCAAATCCGGCGGGCGTTGTCCACCAGGGGCAGTCGCGCCCCAGTCAGCGAATCCGCTACCTGAGGTCGCTGACGCCCCTTCGGATGTCCTTTCACGGGTCACCAACGTGCCGCTCAGGAGGCGGCTTCGACGAATGACCGCCGAGCGGGCGGCAGGACGGATGGTCTTCAGGAATCGACCATCCAGGAAAGGAGATCGAACATGCCAAGCAGCAAGGTGACGGTCCAGCATCAACTGGGCAAGGACGAGGCGCTTCGCCGCATCAAGGACATCCTGGGCGAGGCAAAGAACAACGGCAGCGGCCGCATCTCCGACGTGCAGGAAACCTGGACCGATGATGGCGGGAGCTATTCGTTCAAGGTTGCCGGCTTCTCGGTGAACGGATCGATCGACGTGCGGGACACCGATGTCGAGATCGACGTCACCTACCCGCTTGCCGCCCGCCCATTCAAGGAAACGATCGAATCCACCCTGCGAGATCGAGCCGAGAGCGTGCTCGCGGCGTAACGGGTCCGGGACCCCTCTAAACCGTTGTTCACATGGAACAGGAGCAGAGACGCATGGTAACGCCAACAACAGCCAACATACCGGGATTTTCGATCTCAGTGCGTGACGACCATGCCCCGAAACTGGGCTACGGCGGACAAATCTGGGTCCATGTCAGCGGCGATACGACCGGCGGCGCGTTCGGCATGTGGGAAGGCCTCCTCCCCCCAGGCGGATCGAGCCCCATCCACATTCATCACAAGGAAGACGAGTGTGTGTTCGTCATGGAAGGCACGCTGCTCTTTGTCTGCGGCGACCAACAGTGGGAATCCGGACCGGGAACGTGGGTGCGCATGCCCAAGGATGTCCCTCACGGGATCAGGGCCGTGGGAGACACGCCGGTGCGATTCCTGGAGTTCTTTCTCCCCGCCGGGCTCGAACAGCTCTTCAACAAGCTGCCGGAAACCAAACTGGATACCAAGCCGGACATGACCAAGATCCTCGCGGTGGCGAAGCACTACGGCCTGGAATTCGTGGGACCGATGCCGACATAGACCGCTACGCCTGTTGCGGGTGACAGACTGCCGGGCCGCCCTGGTGGCGGCCCACGACACACGGCCCGCGCGACATTGTCGCTATCGAAGGGAGCGTGCCGTGAACAGCAACCGGTTCGACCAGATCACCAGGCGTATCGCCGGCGGCATGTCCCGACGATCCCTGCTTCGCGGCGCAACCGCCGCGGGGGCGGTTTCCATTGCGGGCATGACCGCCACCATCGCCCAGGAGGCAACGCCTGTCGCCGTGCAGGACAACTGGCTGATGGTCGTCAACTTCGAGGGCGCCGAGCTGGCGATCCCGACGGATGGCCCCGACATGACCATCACCCTCACCGGGGTGGACGGCCACGTCATGGCCTTCACCGACCGGCCCGTGCGCGACTATCACCTGACGCCGCTCGCCACCGCCGCCGCGGCGATCAACGCGGCCGCCAGTGATCCGCTGAACGCGACGCTGGTGGCCCGCCCTCCCCTGTCGCGGGACTCCCTCGACCTGGTGGTCGTGCTGCTCGCGGCAACGGTGGACAGCGAGAACGAGCGATTGGTGCTGGAGGCCAGGATGCTCGGCGGTCCACTGCTCACCACGACTCGTGATCGTGCGCCGGGGCAACCAACGACGCTGCGGGGCGGAAGTCTCTTCATCGACGACGCCGACCTTACGAACGCGGGCCCCAGCGACTACTGCGCCGGGTTGCAGGAGCAGTGTGGGGACATCCTCATCGACGAGACGGATGGCACCACAAACCATGTCGATTGCTGCTCGGGGCAGAACCTGGCGTGCACGTTCTATCAAAGCTACAGCGACCCCGACACGGGGCTGGCCGAAAACTACTTCATGTGTCTCCCGTCGGGAACCACCTGTGCCTCGGAGGGGGAAAGCTGCGATCTCGCGCCATGTTGTGATGGCTACATTTGCGTCGGCAACGCAGGGGCCGGGGGCGGCGACTCGGTAAACTTCGCCTGCAGTTCGCCCGGGGCCTCGTAGCGAACCACTGGCTCCCGAACCGGGGTGCGCTGGATGTAGTCGCAGGCGAGTTCCTCGATCCCGACTA
>CBFGRG010000211.1:0-6000 GCA_965651105.1 uncultured bacterium
CGGTCCAGTTGAACGGCTCGCCCCGGACATAGTCGCGCAGGTGGAAGCGAGCCAGCCGGCGCACGATGTTCGTCGGCCAGGCGCGGCTGGCACCGGGCTCGGCCGGATTCGGCACCAGCGCCGGCATCTCGTCGCGGCGAATCCAGACGTAATCGAGGTTCCACTTCTCGTCGGCGGGCGGCTGCCCGGCCGGCCGGGGCAGGTCTCGAACGGTTGCCTGCAGCACCAGCCCATCGGCGGGATAACCTTCGTCCTCGGGCACGGTGCCGATCAATTGCGCCGGAGCGGGGGCGCCCAGCTCGCCGGGCCGCGCGAAACGATCGAGCGCCTCGCGCATCATCTCCGCCATCTTCTCGGGATCGGTCGAGTTGACCGAGGCCAGGAACGTGCCATCGGCCAGGAAGGCGTATGAGCCCTGCCGGGTGCTGGTCGGATGGGTGCGGCCGCCGTAGTGCCCCTGCTCGGCGAAGTGGCGGAAGAACTCGCCCTTGTCGTCGGCTTGGCGCTCGAGCGCCGAGCTGTTCTCGGCGACAGGGATGAACTGCTCGCTGGCGAGGTCGATCACCTCGGGATTGCTGAACACCGACGCACGGCCGGTGACACCGTTGTTTCAGGTACAGCCGAGCGGGTTGCCGTTCATCGCCCAGAGAAAGATCGGCTTGCCGGTTTGGGCGGCGATGCGGCAGGCGTCGCGGATGTCGGTCTGCCACGGAATCTCGCGCCAGCGGGATTCCTCCGGCGCGGCCACGATCTGCCCGAGCACCTCGCGGAAGGTGTGCTCGTCGAGTGGCACGGTCGTCGATGTGTTGCTGGCCATGTCGGCTCTCCCTGTTCGGTCCGGGGCGCGGACCGTCACGATGCTCGCCGCATTGACGAGTCCGGTATGGGTACTGCATCCTGCCGTAGTGTCCGGAATTCGTCAAGCCCTGATCACACGACATTCAGTGGAATTTCACTAGAACTCTTGCAGAATTTCAGTAACGGTGCTACCGTCGGACCCAACAGTTCCGGTCGAAGATTCGCAAGCCGCCAGCGGGCACCCGAGGGTTGCACATGCGCCGTCGCGTCACCATCGAAGACATTGCGCACCACAGCAACACGTCGATTACGACGGTTTCGATGGTGCTGCGCGACAAGCCCGGCATCGGCGCGGAGACGCGCCAGCGGGTGCTCGACTCCGCCCGCGAGCTCGGCTACGAACGGCGAACCCGGCGTGATGGCCGGCAGGCGCCGCGCACCGCGGCGATGATCCTGCGCACCCGCCTCGATCATCGCGGCGCGCAGGCACCGTCGGTCAATCCGTTTTACACGGATGTCATTAGCGGCCTCGAATCCGCCGCCCGTACCCGTCGCATCAACCTGCTCTACGGCACGCTGCCCGTCGACCCGGCCAACCACCCCTACGAGCTCCCCGATCACCTGCTTGGCCAGCAGCTCGATGCCGTGCTGCTGATCGGCGCCTTCGCCGAGGAGACGATCGACATGATCGCCGCCGGCCGGTCCGGTCCGATCGTGCTCGTCGACGGCCCCGCCGACCCGTCTCAACACGACACCGTCGCCTCCGACAATCGCGGCGGCACCTTGCTGGCCGTGCGGCACCTGATCGAACAGGGGCACCGTCGCATCGCGATGATCGGAACCGACCTCGACGCCGACCCGAACCTGCGGCAGCGCCGCGCCGGGTACCTCGACGCGCTCGCCGAGCAGGGTCTCGAACCGCTCGTCATCCAGACCCAGCGGGTTCGTCCCCACGCCGTCACCGACGCCGCAGTTGACTTGCTGACCACCCACCCCGAAATCACCGCCATCGTCGGCGCCAACGACGCATGCGCGATCGAAGCCATGCGCGGCGCCCAGCGCGCCGGGCTCGACGTGCCGGACGACCTTTCCGTAATCGGCTTCGATGACATCGCGCTCGCCAGCGAGGTGAGTCCGGCACTGACCACGATGGCGGTCGACCGCCTCACCATGGGCCGCCAGGCGATCCGCCTGCTGGAAGACCGCCTGGAGACGCCCGGCGCCTGCCGGATCATGGCCGTGCTCCAGCCAACGTTGACGATTCGCGACTCCACCGGGAGCGTCCCGATCCGCGCGAAGAGCTCCGCGGCCGTCACCGACTGACCACCCGCAGCACCACAGGAGGCACGGACAGGATGGCCGTGATTCAGCAGGCGCAAGCCAGCGCACGATCCCGCCGGGGCGGCCAACCGTCGCTCCGCACCCGCATCGTGCGCGACCGGTGGATGTATGTCTTCATCCTGCCGGGCGTGCTCTACTTCCTGATCTTCAACTACCTGCCGCTTCTCGGGAACGTGATCGCGTTCCAGCAGTACTCGCCCTTTCTCGGGTTCAGCGGCAGTCCATGGGTTGGGCTCGACAACTTCAGGAAGCTTTTCACCGATCCCGACTTCGAGACAGCGCTGATCAACACCATCCAGATCGAGCTGCTCCAGCTCGCCTTCTCGTTCCCGGCGCCGCTGCTGCTGGCGCTGCTGCTCAACTCGATCATCAGCGAGCGCATCAAGCGCAGCATCCAGAGCATCGTCTACCTCCCCCACTTCCTCAGCTGGGTGATCATCATCGCGCTCTGGCGCGAGGTGCTCGGCGGCGGCGGGATCATCAACGACGTCCTCCGCAACCAGGGGTACGACACCATCAACATCATGTCGAACCCGGACACCTTCAAGCTGCTCGTCGTCTCGCAATCGATGTGGAAGGACGTTGGCTGGGGCACGATCATCTTCCTGGCCGCGCTGACCAAGATCGACACGCAGCTCTACGAGGCCTCCGTCATGGACGGCGCCGGCGGCTGGCGGCGCCTGCTCGATGTCACGCTGCCCGGGATCCGCTCGATCGTCGTGCTGCTGCTGATCCTGCGGCTCGGCTCGGCCTTCACCGTCGGCTTCGAACAGTACTTCCTGCAACGCGACGCCGTCGGCGCCGATGCCGCCGAGGTGCTCGACACCTTCGTCTACTTCCGTGGCATCCAGGCGGGCGACTGGGGGTTCGCCACCGCGGTGGGCATGGTCCGCAGCGTGGTCGGCCTGATCCTGATTGTCACGGCCAACTGGCTGGCGAAGAAATTCGGCGATGAGGGGATTTTCTGATGGCACTGACGAATCCGGGCACCGCCCAGCAAGCCGACGCGCCGATGACCGCAGGCGCGGCCGCCGCCACGATTCTGCGCCGCCGCCGTTCCGAGCGGCCCATCTGGATGGAAGAGCCGCCGCTGGCGATCAAGGTCCTCAAGGCGATCGCACTGTTCTGGATCGCGATCATCATGCTTTTCCCGCTCGTCTACGTGATCGCCGTCAGCTTCTCCTCGGCCGAGGACGTGCTGGGCGGTGGGTTGATCCTCTTTCCCGCCAACCCGACCCTCGACGCCTACCGGGCGATCTTCGCCGGCGGCGTGGTCAACCGGGCGCTGCAGGTGAGCGTCGGGCTGACCATCTTCGGCACGCTGGCGCAGATGGTGGTCACCACCATGCTCGCCTACGGTCTCTCGCGGCCCAGCGTGCCGGGCTCGCGGATCGCGCTGTTCATCGTGCTCGGCGCGTTCCTCTTCTCGCCGGGCATGATCCCCAGCTACCTGCTCGTCAAGGAGCTGGGCATGCTCGACACCTACTCCGCGCTGATCGTGCCGGGGCTGGTGAACGCCTTCAACCTGATCGTGCTGCGCAACTTCTTCATGAATATCCCGCAGGAGCTGATCGACGCCGCCCGCGTCGACGGCGCCAGCGACGTCCAGATCTTCTTCCGCATCACGCTGCCACTCTCCAAGGCCGCGCTGGCGGTGATCTCGCTCTTCTACGGGGTTGCGATCTGGAACGCCTTCTTCAACGCGGTGCTCTACATCTACGACACCAGCAAGTGGCCGATCCAGCTGGTGCTCCGCCAGTACGTGCTGCAGGGCAGCTCGCTGGCGCAGGCGGCCGAGCTCAACCCGAACCAGCCGCCGCCTCCGCCGCAAACCATCCAGATGGCGATCGTGGTGGTCGCCACGATCCCGATCCTGCTCGTCTACCCGTTCCTGCAGAAGTATTTCACCAAGGGCGTGCTCACCGGCGCCATCAAGGGATAGCCGTTGAAAACGACGACATGAAGTGTCATCACTCCGAGCTTGTCGAGGAGTGACGTTGGAGGAGACCGCGATGAGTGTCCCCTCCAACGCAGACGGTATCGTGACGAATTCCGGGGCGCCCCGGCGCAGACAAAGGAGGTGCAGTTCACCCTCGTTCGATCGCGATTGATTCCAGGCACGCGACCACAGGAGAACCACACACATGGCTCGAATCACCAATATCCGCCCGGCTTCGGATGACGATCCCCGGCGCATCGGCCGCCGCACGCTGCTCAAGGGCGCCGCCGGCGCGACCGCGGCCGGGTTGGCTGGCGCGTCACTCGCGTCCGGGGCAGCCGGGCAGACGCCCGAGGCGGCATCCGGCGACGAGACCTTCTTCCCTTCCGGCGTCGAGGGCGTGCCCGATGCCTACCTCGCGCCGCCGGAGCCGTTCAAGTCGTACGATGGCGTGCCGGGCAACGGCGGCACCGTGCGCACCTTCACCATCTCCTACAACCCGCCCCCGCCCCCACGCGACGACAATCCCTACTGGCAGGAGCTCGATGAGCGCCTCGGTGTCACGTGGGAGCCGATCATCACGCCGCAGCCGGACTACGGTGCCCGTTCGGCCACGCTGATCGCCTCCGGGGATCTGCCCGACATCTTCTACCTCAATCCCGGTCAAAGCGCTCCGCAGCAGTGGCAGGCGATGGCGCAGGGCGCCTTTCAGGACCTGACGCCATACCTGACCGGCGACGCCCTGCAGCAGTTCCCGAACCTGGCGGCGCTCCCCGAATTCATGTGGAACAACTCGAAGTTCCAGGGCAAGATCCTCGGCGTGCCGACGCCCAGCACCCGCAGCGGCAACGTGCCCTTCTACCGTGGCGACTGGGTCGAGAACCTCGGACTGGCCGCGCCGGCGAACATGGAAGAGATGGTGGCGCTGCTCGCGGCAATGACGAACGACGACCCGGACGGCAACGGCCAGCAGAACACCTGGGGCCAGGGTCGCTACCAGGGCGGCTGGGAAGCGTTCGACAACCAGCTCATCCATCGCATGTTCAAGACGCCGAACGGCTGGCGCCTCAACGATGATGGCACCCTCGTCGCCGCGCAGGAGACGGACGAGTACCGCCAGGCGCTGGAGACGATCACCCAGCTCTATGCCGACGGATACTTCCACCCCGACGCCAGCGGCATGACCTTCTCCGATGCGCAAAACGCCTACATCGCCGGCGAGACGGGCTTCCACTGCGAGGGGTTCGGCTCGTTCTTCGGCCGTGGCAGCGTCACGTTCCGCATCCAGGAGATCAACCCGGACGGCTACACGACCGGCTACATCCCACAGGCGGCCGACGGCAGCGGGCTCGGCGTGGTCAACAACAACATCGGGTTCTTCGGCATGAACGCGATTCCGTCGTCGATCCAGGACGAGGAGCGGGTGCTGGAGCTGCTGCGCATCCTCGACTACCTCGCCTCGCCGTTCGGCAGCGAGGAGCAGATCTTCCTCGACAACGGCATCGAAGGCGTGCACCACGAGGTGCAGGAGAACGGCGCGCGGGTCCAGACGGACGAAGGGCGCACCCAGATCGCCGACCTGACCTACCAGATGGGGCCGCAGAACTACTTCTACTACCCGGAGAACCCGGAGCTGGCGCTGGAGGTGCAGGATCTCGCCAAGCAGGCGGCCGAGATCGGACAGGACAACCCGACCTGGGGACTCTACTCCCCGACGGACGTCCAGGAGGGACCGGTGCTGAACCAGTTCGCCACCGACACGACGCTGGCGATCATCACCGGGCAGGAGTCGATGGACCGGCTGGATTCGGCGATCGAGGAGTGGCGCTCGCGCGGCGGCGACCAGATCCGGCAGGAGTTCGAGGAAGCGCTCCAGCAGGAGGGCTGAGCAGCCAACCCCTGGCCACCAAACGTAGCGGCGA
>CBFGRG010000212.1:0-5985 GCA_965651105.1 uncultured bacterium
CAAACATACAAGCGGCGACTTGGCGGCGCACCCGCTCCAATTGAGACGCCGTCGCAGGCGCCAATGTCGCCCTTTGTGTCAATTCCGGCCTAGCCAGGCGACATTGCCCGCTGCGAACCCTGCCTCCATCGACTGGCGGATGCGCGGGCAAGTCGCCGCTACGGCACTGTACATTCCACGACACTACGTCGAAGACATGAACTCGCTGTCAGGCGCGCTTCGATCGCATGGCCCTGAGATGGGTGATGGCAGGGTCGGCGGCGAGGCGGTCGTACTCCTCGGACCCGGCCGGGACGAGGGCGATTCGCCCCTCCGCGTCGTGGTGGATGCCCCAGCCGTAGCGCTTGGCGAGAGGGGAGGCGCGCAGGCAGGCCTGACCCTTCGAGAAGAACTGTTCGCGAGCGGCGGCATGCTCGGCATCGGAGATCCCCTTGCGGGCCGCATGGGTAGCGAAGATGACGTCGTCCGAGGTGTGCTGGTAGGGGGCGTCCGTAACGAGGTTGAAGTGGAGGTTGGCGACGGTGGGCGGCTTGCCCTCACGCTGGGGCGGGGCCTCGGCGGTGGCGACCGGGCAGTCCTCGGCGATCTCGATGAAGGTGTTGTAGTAGTTGGTGGTGTGCATGCTTTCCTCTGTGAGATGGGTTGGTAGCTATTCACAAAGATGGTAGCAACGTAAACCGGACATCCCGTGTCAGGATTGGCGCGACTCTATGCGGAAACCGCCTGATGGGGAACGGTTCTCGCATGAAAAGGACCCGGAGGTACGGGCGGGGCTTGTCCCCGCCCTCGCCTTGTGTCATTCAGAGCCCGCGCTTTTCAGACCAGCGTCCCGGATTTCCCGCGATGTAGTCGCGGAAAGCTTCGAGCATTCGCTCGGTCCGAACGATGGTGTCTCGAAAGCTGCGGTGCCAGAGATGACCGTCGTATGGCCGCCACCCGGCCTGTCGAACGCCGCGTCCATATTCCACTGCCGAGATCGACTTGAACCCCCCCGATCACGTCGCCCAACGAGTGTACGGCTGGTATCTCTGGTTCAGTGCCGAGCATCAGGATGCCATGGACATGGTCCGGCATGACGATGATGGTGTCCACCATAATTCCAGGGAAGCGCTCTGGTAGCGCCTCCCATACGTTCCGGACCATGGAGCCGGCGTCGTTGGGGTGGAGCTGCCCATTGGACACAACTCCGAACCAGTCACCGTGATTTCTCGTGTTGACCGTTACGAAATATCAACCAGGCGTGCAGTAGTCGTATCCCTCCATCCGCGTGCGCTTGCGATTGGGAGTCATGGCCGCCCCCATTCCCCGCTCAACCTCGGAATGCCAGTTCTGTATGGTGACGAGTGTTTTGCGAGTGCGTGAATAGCCGCCCTGCGGGCGGCAGGGAGGGGACAAGCCCCTCCCGTACGGGAGAACATTGCGGGCCAGGCAGGTCAGGCCGGAGGGGCCATGTTGTCGATCTGGATGGGATCGATATCGTCGGGGTGGGGGAAGCCGAAGACCTGGCTGTGGAACGACAGCTCGGCGGCCAGCGCCTTGTGGATGCTCGCTTCCTGCCGGAATCCGTGCCCCTCACCCTCGAACATCAGCAACGCGACCGGCATCCCGTTGGCGCGGACAGCCTCGGCCATCGTTTCGGCCTGATTTGGCGGTACGACCTTGTCGTCCGTCCCTTGCAGGATCAGCATCGCCGCGTTGAGCCGCTCGACGTGGTGGATCGGGCTGCGCTCCTCGTAGAGCGCCTTCGCCTCCGGATACGGACCGATGAGGCCGTCGAGGTAGCGCGACTCGAACTTGTGCGTTTCGGTGGCGAGCGCTTCGAGATCGCCGATGCCGTAGGAGCTGACGCCGGACTTGAAGGCATCGTGGAAGGTCAGCGCGGCGAGGGTGGTGTAGCCTCCGGCGCTGCCGCCCTTGATCGCCATGCGCTCTCCGTCGACGCGGCCCTGCTGCGCGAGCCACTCGGCTCCAGCGATGCAGTCCTCGACATCGACGATTCCCCATGCGCCGTTCAGGCGCTCGCGGTAGGCACGGCCGTAGCCGGTGCTGCCGCCGTAGTTGACATCGAGGTAGGCGAACCCGCGACTTGTCCAGAACTGGATGGCGAGGTTGAAGCTGGCGTCGGTCATGCTGGTGGGGCCGCCGTGGCTCTTGACGATCAGGGGCGGTAGCTCGCCCTCGGGCGCGGTGGCGACGGCCGAGGCGGGCGGGTAGAAGAACCCGTGGGCGGTCGCTCCGCCGGGCACCGGCCAGCTTGTCGCTTCGGGGATCGAGATCGCTTCCTCGGGAAGGTCGAGGTGGATCGATTGCTGGAGGGTGGTGTGGTTCCCGGATTCGAGGTCGAGCCCGATCACCTGGTTGGGCTTCTCGGCCGACGAGGCGAGCACGAGCGCCTCACCTTCATCAGTGACGTTCAGGTCGCTGAAGACGGTGAAGGGGGTGACATACGGCTCGAGCGTGCCGCCCTCTCCGGGCAACCGTCCGATTTGCCAGGTGCCGTCCTTTGTCCAGAGACAGACGATATCGCCGTTGGGGGCAAAGTCCCACGTCGACATGCCGAAGACCCACTGTGGCAGGCCGAACTCGGCCTCCATCGGGCAGAGCGCGTCGATATCGTCGCGTCCTGGGTAGGCGCGGTAGAGGTTCCACCAGCCGGAGCGATCGGAAACGAAGACGAGGTCCCCGTTGGCTGCCCAGCGAGGCTGAAAGATCGATTCGCGCGGGCCGCCGGCGACGAGGCGGATGGTGGTCAGCTCGTTGTTCTCGCCGATGTCCGACTTCCACAGCTCGCAACCATCCCACGGCATGTTGGGGTGGTCCCACTGGAGCCAGGCGAGCTGGTCCCCATCGTGCGAGAGGGCAGGGGAGGCGACGAAGTCGGAGCCGGAGAGAATGACCGCGCCGCCATCATCGTTCGGCCCGTCGAGGTCGAGCACGACCAACGTGTTGACCGGCTCGGCGTCGGGCATCGAGTGATCCTCGCGGACGGCGAAGATGCGGCCGCGTGCGGGGTCGAGCAGCAGGTCGGCGTACCGCCAGTCTCGTGTGTCTGGGGTGATCGGGCGGGGCTGTTCGCCGCCGTCGACGCGGTAGAGGCGGTTATCGGCATAGTTGGAGACGACGATCACGCCGTCGCGAACGTCCCAGGCGCCACCACCGTACTCGTGGACGCCGGACCTGACATTCATCTCGGAAGGGGTGATCGGCTCGGGATTGCCGTCGCCGCGCTGCCGGACGAGCCGCATGCGACCGCCTTCGGAGGCGCGGAACTCGGTCCAGTAGCGGGTGTCGCCGTCGGCCTTGGGGCCGCCGAGGCCGACCGCCTGGGCGGTGAGCATGTCGGCGGTGATCGGCGATGGCCAGGCGCCGAAGGGGATGATGGTCTTGTCGGCGGAGGTATCGGGCATGGAGGTCCTTTCGGATGGGGCGGTAGGGAACGATGCGCGCGGGCGATTTCGGTGATCGCCTTGCCGATGTGTGGTGTTTGACACGGATTCGTGACAGGTTCGGGTGCCGAGCGTGACACCCACCAGTCATACTGCATTGAGCCTAGCATGCCCGGGGAGGGTCTCGGCATGCCCGATGTAATGCGAGAGAGCGAGGGATACATGGCGCTGGTGATCGACAACATCAGCAAGACATTCGGCGAGTTCCGGGCGATCGAAGACGTGTCGTTCACCGTCGAGCAGGGACGCATGTTTGGGTTTCTCGGCACCAACGGTGCCGGGAAGACCACAACGATGCGCATGGTGTTGGACATCCTGCGGCCCGACAGCGGCTCGATCACCTGGAACGGGATCCCGAATGTCGACATTCCCCGCGACGACTTCGGCTACCTGCCGGAGGAGCGCGGGCTATACCCGAAGATGACGGTGCAGGATCAATTGCTCTTCCTCGCGCAGCTGTATGGCGCCGATCAGGGTGCCGCCCGGCGGTCACTGGACGATTGGCTGGCGCGGCTGGATATCGAGCAGAATCGCCACCGGAAGATCGAGCAGTTGTCCAAGGGCAACCAGCAGAAGATCCAGTTCCTTGCGGCGGTGCTGCACGATCCGGAAATCCTGATTCTCGACGAGCCGTTCAGCGGGCTGGACCCGGTCAACGTGGCCCAGCTCGAGGATGCCTTCCGGGAGATGGTGGCGCGCGGCAAGACCGTGATCTTTTCGACCCACCAGCTCGACCAGGCGCAACGGTTGTGCGAGGACGTCGCGATCATCCATCGCGGCCGGATGCTGACCGCCGGATCGGTGCACGCGGTGCGCGAAAGCATCGGCGTGAAGATCCTGCGGCTGGGCGTGGCCGGCGACAGCCAGCTGGAGTGGATCGAGCGCTACCCCGAGGTCGAGGTGCGCCAGCGCAGACGCGAATTTCTCGAGATGCAGATCCCGAATGAGGAGATCGCCCAGCGGATACTGCGCGACGCACTGCAGCGCGGCGAAACGATCGAGCGATTCGAGGTGACGGTGCCATCGCTCAACGACGTGTTCCTGACGAAGGTGCGCGAATCGGGCGCGAGCGTCGAGGACATCGAGCACATTCGCGCGTCGGCGGAACAGGGTCAGGCGGTGGTGGCATGAGACTGGATTTCTCCCGGATCTGGCTGATCGCGCGACGCGAGTGGTTCCAGAAGATCAGGCAGCGGGCCTTCGTGATCGCGACGGCCGTACAGATCGTGGTCGTGCTGGCGCTGATCCTGGCGCCGCCGGTGATCTCGAAGGTGCTTGGTGACGACGGCGAATCGAGCGCGGACACCGTGATCGTGCGCAACGAGAGCGATCACGAGGGCATTGTCGATGAGCTCAACGCGACGATCGCGAGCGCGGGGCTGGATGAGCAGCTTCGGTTCGAGGCGGGCGACGCCAGCGCGGATCCGGCCGACCTGCTCGACGACGCCGATGGCGTGCTGACGGTAAGCCGGGCCGACGATGATTCGCTGGCGTTCGTGTACACCAGCGAGGACGGCGAGCAGGACCAGACGGTGCTGCTGACGCAGGCGGCGGTCAGCGACCTCGCGTTGCGGGATAACCTGACGCGGCTCGGGCTGAGCGCCGATGAAGCGCAGCAGGTCCGCGCGACGCCGCAGATGTCCGTCACGAGCGCCGGCGGCGAGCAGGCGACTGACGACACCGAGCAGGGCTTCCGCTACGGCGTGGCGTATGTCTCATCGCTCGTGATGTACATGGCGGTGATGGTCTACGGGCTGTGGGTGGCCCAGGGGGTGGTTGAGGAGAAGAGCTCCCGGATCATGGAGATCATGATCAACGCGGCGCGACCGAGCGAGCTGATGTTCGGCAAGGTTATTGGCATCGGGCTGGCCGGGCTGACGCAGCTCGTACCGGTGCTGCTGATCGGCGGGATCGGGCTCTTCTCCCAGGAGCGACTGGCTGACGCGCTCGGCGTCGACGGCGGCAACTTCGCCGGGATCGACTTCGGGGCGCTCTCGGTCGAGCTGGTCGGGTTCTTCCTGCTCTACTTCCTGCTCGGGTTCATGCTGTATGCGGCGCTGTACGCGGGGATCGGCTCGCTGGTGAGCCGGCAGGAGGACGTGAGCACGGCAACGACCCCGATGACGTTCGCTGTGGTGATCGGGTTCTTCGCGGCGATTTATACCCTCGGGGCGCCGGACAGCATGGTTGCGCGGGTGGTGTCGATCGTCCCGCTGACGTCGCCGATGACGATGGTGCCGCGGGTGATGCTGGGCGAGCCGGAGGTCTGGGAGATCGCACTGAGCGTGCTGCTGCTGGTGGTTGCCGTGTACCTGGCGGGGTTGCTGGCGGCACGGATCTACCGGATGGGCGTGCTGATGTACGGGCAGCGTCCAAGCCTGAAGGTGATCTTCAAGCGAGACATGATTACGGCGGCACGGTAAGCCGGGTGATCGTTCGCCTCGCAGGTTGGTAACGTCTCGCAATTCGTCGACAGTGTCACGCCAGTGGGGGCGCCACCGCGCCTCCCCTGGCCCGTGATGACGGCGTTTTGTATCGC
>CBFGRG010000213.1:0-5964 GCA_965651105.1 uncultured bacterium
GACCGCGCGGGGAGGAATCATGGCAGATATTACGAACCGGCCGATCAAGCGACGTGATTTCCTGTTCGGCGCCGCGGCCCTCGCGATCGGCGGGCCGACACTGGTGAAGGCGAGCGTCTCGCCACTGGGAACGCCGGAGGCGGCACCGGTGGATGCCCCGATCACCCAGGCCGCCGTCTTCCCGCCGATCGGCTTCTCCCGCGTTGGCAACGCTGACAGCTGGTATCTCGCGCCTGAGGTTCCCGGCCTCGCGCCCGAGCCGGAAGGCGGCTTCAAGGACGGCGACAGCGCGATCAAGAAGCAGGTCCAGCGGTTTCGCGTCTACGGCTTCGACGAGCAGGGCCGCGTCGTCCGCGAGCTGACCGCGGACGAGGCAGAGATCACCTGGAGCGTTCGGGTCGCGAACACCAAGGGCGCCTGGTACGGGTTCAGCAACCCGCTCGACCGGGGCGACGACGCCCCGGGCATCCCCGGCGCGTTGCGCAACCAGATCGTGCCGCTGGAAGATCGCGACAAATCCCTCGTGATCGACTCCGGTGATGTGGAGATCGCCGGACCCGCCGCGAACGAGAGCGGTACGGACGACCGCTACCATCTCGCCGGCACCTTCTGGGACGAGCTGCCCGTCACGCTCGGCCACCTCCGCACCGACGACGCCGGCCGCCTCATGGTCTTTCCCGGCGATGGCGTCGCCGCGTCGGCGCTGGAGCAGAACCCGATCACCGATTTCACCAACAACGATGGCTGGCACGACGACTGGGCCGACGGCTGGGTGAAGGCCACCGTCACGCTCGCTGACGGCACCTCGCTCGAATGCGAGCCGGGATGGATCGTGTGCTGCGGCCCGAACTTCGCCCCGCAAATCCCGCCTCTGGTCACGCTGCACGACACGATCCGAGAGGTGATGGTCGGTCTCGGCTTCGAGGCGCAGCCGACCCCGCCGTACTCCTTCCGCCGCGACCTGCTCCCCTTCTTCCAGCGCCTCGGCTTGATGCAATGGGTCTCGGCGGCGGATTTTCTCAATATCAACTGGCCAAAGATCAAGGATTTCTCGGATCCTGAGTACCTGCGCGTGCTGGCTGACCCGTCCGAAGCTGCGCGCGAAGCCCGCGAGGCTGTCCTCGCAGCGGTCCGCGATCCGGCCGACGAGACGCCCTCCCAGGACCAGCTTCCCTACAATCTGGGCGACGGCATCAACTACGCGTCCAGCCCCGATTACTGGTTCAAGATCCCCCAGAGCCAATACGACATCCTGACCGCCTGGGCGGCCGGCAACTTCGTCAACGACCTCGACGACGCAGAGGCCGACAGCGTCCGGTCGCTCGACGACCTGCCACTCGCCCAGCATCCGGAGGCGCTCACCCGGGCTGCCCTGGAGCCATGCTCCGGCGGCGCGTTCCACCCCGGTGTGGAGATCACCTGGCCGATCCGGCACCCCGAGCTCTTCCGCGGCCCGGATGAGACGATCTTCCCCTGGCGCATCGCCATCGGTTCCCGCCCGCAGCTCTCGCAGTTCCTGGGGTTCCAGCTCAACCCGACGAACGTCTTCGGCGGCACCGATGGCAACGGCACGGATTCGCCGATCGGGCCACAGATGCCCGGCGACCTCACTCGCTGGATGGGCGTGCCGTGGCATGGCGATGCGTTCAGTTGCCAATACGTGCTGACCGAACAGGATTTCCCGATCCCGACCTGGTGGCCGGCGTTGTTGCCCGTCGACATCCTTCCGGAGGAGTTCTACGAGCAGGTCATGCGCGCCGACCTGCCGGAGGAGATGCGAACCCAATTCTTCGCCAACCGGGTGCATTGGTCGCGAGGCGTATCGGGGATCGGCTACCACGCCGACGCCAGCTATTACGACGGGCTCAAGCACATGCTCACGCTCTGGACGCAGATGGGCATGGTCGTGCGCCGACCCGGCCCCACCGACAGTGACGCGCCGGAAGGCCTGCCAGAAGAGATGTATGTCGAGGTGCAGCGCGGCAGCGTCTCCCTGAAGATGCCGCCCAGTGATGATGACGGCGACTGATATCGCCGTCGTCGGTGGTGGCGTGGCGGGGCTCTCGGCGGTCCGCGCCCTCCAGCAGGCCGGCAGCTCCCCCTTGCACATCGCGCCCGCGCGATCGCGGTCTCGCAACCGAGGAGAGCTGCTCGGGCCGCGGGCGCTGGCGTCGCTGGAAACGCTCGAATGGCGCCACCTGCTCGACGATCCACGGCTCGCGCTGAGATCGGAAGCGCGGTTCTCGGCCTGGGGATCGCCGGCGCTCGTCCCGGTCCCCGTCGATCCCGATCTGGGGCTGGGCTGGTACGTCGATCGCGAAGCGCTCGAGGCCGCGATGCACGCCGAAGTGTCCGCCGGTCCGGTTCAGCGCCTCGACGCGTCGCTCACGAGCTGCGAGCGTGAGGACGAGGCGTGGCGACTCACGCTTTCGACAGGCGATGAGATTCGCGCCCGGTTCCTTATCGATGCCAGCGGTCGCGGCGCCGCGGTCACGCGCCGGTTCGGCGGCACGCGCCAACGCGATAGCCGCCTCGTCGCGTTGCTCCGAACTCTCACGGTGCCCGACGCTGCGGTGATGGCGGCGAGCCTCATTGAGTCGGCTCCGGACGGCTGGTGGTACACGTCGCCCGTTCCGAAGAGCGGACACGTCTTCACGGCGTACTTCACGGATAGCGACCTGCTGCCGGATGGCGCCAGCCGGCGTCCCGAGGTAATGGACGATCTGCTGAGCGCCGCACCACTGACCTGCGACCGTCTCGAAAGCCTCGGCGAGACCGCCAGCACCGCGCCGGCCCGGATCATCCTGGCCTCGACGGTGCGTCAGGAGTGCGTCGCCGGAGATGGATGGGCGGCGGCGGGTGACGCGGCCGCGGCGCTCGACCCGCTCGCCGGACACGGCCTCACGGTCGCGCTCTGGTCGGCGGTCCAGGTCGGCCGGGCGGCTCACGCGTGGCTCGGGGGCGACGACGCGCGCCTCACCACCTACCAGAAGGCCGTCACCACCGGGATGCGTCGGTTCGTCGCCGACGCCGAGCGCCACTACCGCGCCGAACGACGATTTCGCGACCGCCCATTCTGGTCCCGGCGCCACGCTGCCAGCGACTGACATCGCCAGGCACGGCGCACCCTGCTGGCGCGATACGTCCGGGTACCCTGTGACACATCCGCCAACTTCGCCCACAATGGCGGAAACCCATCCCCGCGACGTCTCGACAGGAGCCCAGCATGCCCGACAGCCGCCCCAACATCCTCTTCATCATGAGCGACGACCACGCGGCCCACGCCATTTCGGCGTACGGTAGCGTCGTCAACGAGACGCCCAACATCGACCGCCTCGCGGGCGAGGGCGCGCGCTTCGACAATGTCTTCTGCGGCAACGCGATCTGCGCGCCGAGCCGGGCAACGATCCTGACCGGCACCCACAGCCATGTCAACGGCGTCCGCACGCTGGCCGACCGCTTCGACGGCTCCCAGGTCACCTTCCCGAAGCTGCTGCAACAGGCTGGATATCAAACCGCGATCTTCGGCAAGTGGCACCTCGGCCACGGCGACGAGGCCGACCCGACCGGCTTCGACGCCTGGACCATCCTGCCCGGACAGGGCGACTACCACGATCCACGCTTTTACGTAGAAGGCGAGGATCGACAATTCGAGGGCTACGCCACCGACCTCATCACCGACTTCTCGCTCGACTGGCTGGAGCGCCGCGATCCCGATCGCCCGTTCATGCTGATGACCCACCACAAGGCGCCGCACCGCCCCTGGGAGCCGGACGAGAAGCACGCGACGATGTACGACGACGTCGAGATGCCCTACCCGCCCACCTTCGACGACGACTACGCCACCCGGCCCGCCGCCGAGGCCGCCGAGATGCGCATCGGCCGCGACATGACCTTCACCGACCTCAAGGCCGAGCCGCCCGCCGGTCTCGACGAGGACGAGCTCAAGCGCTGGGCCTATCAGCGCTACATCAAGGACTACCTGCGCTGCATCGCCTCGGTCGACGACAACGTCGGACGCCTGCTCGACTGGCTCGACGCCAACGGGCTCGCCGACAACACGATCGTGATCTACACCTCCGACCAGGGGTTTTTCCTCGGCGATCATGGCTGGTACGACAAGCGCTTCATGTACGAGGAATCGCTGCGGATGCCATTCCTGATGCGATATCCGAAGGAGATCCCGGCCGGCACCGTCGTCGATGCGATGGTGAGCAACATCGACTTCGCGCCGACCTTCCTCGACTACGCGGGGCTGGACGTCCCCGAGGTGATGCAGGGCGTCAGTTACCGCCCGGTCACGACAGGCGAGACACCGGAGGGGTGGCAACAGTCGATCTACTACCGCTACTGGATGCACCTCGGCGATCACGGCGTCGCCGCGCACTATGGCGTCCGCTCACCGCGTCACAAGCTGATTCACTACTACGGACGCGCCCTCGGCACGGCAGGGTCGATCGACCGCGACACCGAGCCCTACTGGGAGCTCTTCGACCTCGAAATCGATCCGAATGAGCTCCACAACCTCTACGGCTCGCCGGAGGTGTCCGACTGTCAGGCTGCGCTCCATGCCGAGCTCGACCGGCTCATGGAGGTCTATGGCGACACGCCGGTCAACTGACCGCTACTGATTCGCAACGGAGAAACACAACCGCCGTCTCGACAGGCGCGGCACCGGTGGTACCATCCCGACGGGAGGAACTTCGCCTTGCCCGCCGACATTATGAAAGGGAATTGACGGACACCATGGTCACGGCGCACTACGACGATCTCACAATTGAGGATCTCAGCGGCGTTCTCGGCGTCAAGTGGAACAAGTTTCCCGACTGCATCGGCGCTTTCGTGGCGGAGATGGATTTCCGCACTGCCCCGCCCGTGATCGAGGCGCTGCAGGAGATCGTGCAGGAAGGATTCTTTGGCTACCTGCCCGAGCAGCGCTCGAACGAGCTGTCGGCGGCAGTGTCGGCGTGGTACGCCAACACCACCGGGTGGGAGGTCCCGGCGGAGTGGATCTACCCGCTCCCGGACGTGATCAAGGGGCTGGAGGTCACGCTCACCCACTTCGCGCCGAAGGGCGGCAAGGTGATCGTGCCGACACCGGCCTACATGCCCTTCCTGTTCGTGCCGGAATTCCACGGCCGCGAGATCGTCCAGGTGCCGATGCTTGAGCATGACGGCCGGTACACCTACGATCTCGACGCCATCGACCGCGCGTTCGCCGACGGTGGCGAGGTGCTGATCATCTGCAACCCGCACAACCCGATCGGCCGGGTGCTCACGCGAGAGGAAATGCTTGCGGTCAGTGAGGTGGTCGATCGCCACGGTGGCCGTGTCTTCTCCGACGAGATCCACGCACCGCTGATCTACGAGGGGCACACGCACGTGCCCTATGCCTCGATTTCGGAGACGGCGGCGAACCACACCGTCACCGCCATCGCTGCTTCGAAGGCATGGAATCTCGCCGGACTGAAGTGCGCCCAGATCGTCATTTCGAACGAGCGCGACAACGAGTCGTGGAAAGATGGCGCCTGGTGGGCTGGCCACGGCGCGTCCTCGCTCGGCGTGGTGGCCAGCACGGTTGCCTGGACTCAGGGACAGCCGTGGCTCGACGACATCATCGCCTACCTCGATGGCAACCGGAAGCTGATGGCGAACCTCGTGGCCGAGCACCTGCCGGGCGTGCGCTACACCCCGCCGGAAGGCACCTACCTGGGCTGGCTCGACTTCCGCGAAACACCGCTCGACGGTGACCTCGCCGAATTCTTCCGCGAGAACGCGAAGGTCGCGGTGGTCGATGGGGCAGCCTGCGGCGAGGTCGCCAGTCGATTCGTCCGGTTCAACATCGCCATGCCCCAACCGATTCTCGCGCGGTCCGTCCGCCAGATGGCCGAGGCGCTCCAGAACGTCTGATACCGAATCCGGGTGATCACCCGGCGATCGCCTGCGGGGCGTCGGCTGGCCACC
>CBFGRG010000214.1:0-5951 GCA_965651105.1 uncultured bacterium
CAGCAAAGCTGCCGAGCGCTTCGCGCGGGGACTCCTCGGCAAGCTCGGAGTGACGCTGTGTTGGGGCGCGCTGTCTCTGACCAATCCAGCCGAATGGTCGCCCGGCCAAAGGCGTTACGTGGTTTCGGCGTCTATCAGCTTCACCAGGCGCTTCGGGGCGATCAAGCGGTAGCTCCCGATAACCAAATCCTCGATCTCGTCCCAGTCCGGCAGCGCCGCGTCGTCCAGCCAGCAGCCGATCCAGCCCTTGCCGCCCAGGTACGGCGGCCGGTAGTAGCGATCCGGGAACGCGACCACCAACGCCTCCTGCTGACCGGGCGCGCCCTTCACCCACACGCCGGGGCGATCATCCCGGTCGCGATGCATCATGGCGTAGTTCTTCCCTCGCACCTGAAAGCTTGGCGCGCCGAACGGCCTGCCCTCGGCGGTCTCCGGCAACTCCGTGCAAATGTCCCGCAGCTCGTCGACGATGTGCGGCTCGATAAAGACCTCCGGATGTTCCGTCATGGCATCGATCCTCGCTTGGCGGCGCGGTGGCACCGCTCCTGCTCAACATGTCCCTACCATTACGATCGCATTTCGGAACCACATTTGCGCCATCCGGGAGGAATTTTCGCCATGTCGAACCTGATGACCCGCCTGACCGACGCGTTGCCCGGGCTGGACGCCTTCGCCGACAACCTCAAGCGGGCCGGCGATCCGATTTTCGGACCTGACGGCCCCGCACCGGTCAAGGATGCGCTCTACGGCGTCTGGCTCGAGCACCCGCTGCACCCGCCGGTGACCGATATCCCCATCGGCGCGTGGAGCCTGACGGCGCTGTTCGACCTGCTCGGAGAGGAGGAGGCAGCCGACGCCACCCTCAAGGTCGGTGTGGTGGGCGCGGTCGGCTCGGCCGTGACGGGGCTGGCGCAGTGGTACGACCTGCAGAACATGGAGGAGCCGCGTCGGCTCGGCGCGGCCCATGCGATGCTCAACACCGCCGCGCTGGGGCTCTACCTCGCCTCATGGGCGGCGCGCAACAAGGGAGATCGTGGGGTCGGCATCGCCACCGCGCTCGCCGGGCTCGGGCTCTCCGGGGTTTCCGCCTGGATCGGTGGCGATCTCGCGTACCGGCTCGGTATCGGCGTCAGCCGCGTGGCCTTCCAGTCGCCGCCGGCGGAGTGGACCGACGTCGCCCCGGTGAGCGAGGTCCCCGAGGGCGAGCTGGTCCGGGTCGAGATCCGGAAGGGCGTGCCGGTGGTACTCCTGCGCGAGGGTGACACCATTCATGCCGCCTCGAACACCTGCACGCACGTCGGCGGGCCGCTCCACAAGGGTGAGCGCGACGGCACCTGCGTCACGTGCCCATGGCATGGCAGCGAGTTCGATCTGCGCGACGGCAGCGTCGTTCATGGTCCCGCAACGGCACCGCTCGACGTGCTGGAGGGGCGGATCGTGGACGGCCAGGTGCAGCTCCGGGCGGTTCCGGCCTGACCGGTTCGAGCTGTGGCGATGGCATCCGGCATGCGAAGCAAGATGTGCTGTGTGCCCAACTCTTGTTATGCTCACAGCACAGTCGAAGCGTGGGGCAAACCGCTCCGCGCGCACCTCTGGAGGACAGATGGCCGCGACAGTACCAAGGACCGGGTCTTCCGCTTCCGACGCCGACAATCGGGGATCGGATCGTCCCGCGCAACACCTTAATCTCAATGGCCGCACGCTGCTGAAACACGCCGTCGCCCGTGAGGAAGGCAACCTCACCGCCTCCGGCGCGCTTGCCGTGACGACCGGCACCTTCACCGGCCGCTCGCCGAAGGACAAGTACATCGTCGACGAGCCCAGATCCCGCGATGCGATCTGGTGGGGCGAGGTCAACCAGCCGATCACGGAGGCGCGCTTCGACGCCCTGCTGCGCGATGTCGAGACGCACCTCGGCACGCGCGAGACGTGGTCGCAGCACCTGGCCGTCGGCGCCGATCCCGAGTACCGCTATCCCGTCGATCTGGTCACCGAGCGCGCCTGGGTCGCCCTCTTTGCCCGCCACCTCTTCATCGTGCCGGGCGACGAAGACGATCGCGGCGCCGGCTCGCCGATTCGCATCCTGCACGCGCCCGGCTACAAGGCCGACCCGGAGGCACTCGGCACCCGATCGGAGACCGTCGTCGCCCTGCATCCGGCGCGGCGGCTGATCGTCATCGCCGGCACCGAGTACGCCGGTGAGGTCAAGAAGTCGGTCTTCACGCTGATGAACCTGCTGCTGCCGGAGCGCGGTGTGGCAACCATGCACTGCTCGGCAAACATCGGCCGCGACGACTCGACAACGTTGTTCTTCGGCCTCTCCGGGACCGGCAAGACGACTCTCTCGAACGATCCGCACCGCCAGCTGATCGGCGACGACGAGCATGGCTGGTCGGAGAACGGCGTCTTCAACCTCGAAGGCGGCTCGTACGCCAAGACGATCGACCTGTCGGAAGCCGACGAGCCGGGCATCTTCGCCGCCTCCGGGCACGAGGGCACGGTGCTCGAGAACGTCCTGCTCGACACCGACACCAACCTGCCGAACTACGCCGACAGCAGCCTGACGGAGAACACCCGCGCCGCCTTCCCGCTCGACGTGCTGCCGAACGCGGCCGCGCGCAGCATGGCTGGCCACCCCGACCACATCATCCTGCTCACCGCTGACGCCTCCGGCGTGCTGCCCCCGGTCGCGCGCCTGACGCGAGAAGAAGCGATCACGCTCTTCCTGCTTGGCTACACCTCCAAGGTCGCCGGCACCGAGCGCGGCCTGACCGAGCCGGAACCGACCTTCTCGCCATGTTTCGCCGCGCCGTTCCTGCCGCTGCCGCCGGAGCGGTACGCCGACCTGCTGGTCGAGAAAATCGATCAACACCGACCAGCGCTCTGGCTGGTCAACACCGGCTGGACCGGCGGCTCGTTCAGCACCGGCGAGCGCATCTCCATCGCCCACACCCGCGCGATGGTCAGCGCCATCACTGCCAGCGAGCTGAATGAGGTCGAGACAGCGCCGGAGCCGGTCTTCGGCTTCGCGGTGCCGAGCCGCATCGACGGCGTGCCAGACGATGTGTTGCGTCCGAGGGACGCGTGGGAGGATCCGGCTGCCTACGACGCAGCCGCCGCGAAGCTGCGCGACACCTTCCGCCGCCAGGCCGAGAAGCAGGGCATCGACCCCGCCCGGACCGCCTGGCTGACCAGCTAGCTTCGATCCACCACCCAATTTCGAGACACCGCCCGGTCATCAGCGACGCTGGCCGGGCGGTGTCATGTCCGGGAAACCCGTCTCGGCCGCTGTCGGTGACAACGCATCTGGCTTTCGGAGGTAGCGGCAATACATTCGCCTCCGGAGCTTCGCCCCCGCACGCAGTGCAGGCATTGTCCGCTGCATTCGTCATTCGAGCTCACCACGGTGCACATCGGGCAATGTCTCCTGATGCCCACTGCCATGACGAGGCGACACTTCCTGCTCTGAAATCCTTTCAAGTCCGTACTGCCCTGCCGATATGTATTTCGATTGGCAGCGCGGTCTCGGCCGCGTGGTGCAGGAACGACCGGTTGATGTGCAGCACCGGTGTCGCCAGGCGAATCCCATCTGGTCGCGTTGCTTGCGGTTCCAGTCGACGGTCACGGTGCCTGCAGTCGCGTGGTTGGATATCATTCACCGCATGATGTTCGACCAGGCGGACGATACGCGGCGAGAGCCTGACCGGATTCGCGCGAGGGTTTGAGATCCCGCTGGTCGCCCATCTCCTCCTCCCCTGACGCCTCACGGATCAAGAAAGGGTGCCACGATGGCCGAAGCTCCGGTCCAGACGCTCACCGACGGCACGCCGATCGTGCCGGCGGAATCAATCAGGATTCCCACCGGCCTCGCGCTGGCGGTACGGCGACTGGGCGCGGGCGGCAGCCCCCTCCTCGCGCTGCACGGCTTCCCTTGTACCAGCCTGATCTGGGCGAAGGTGATGCACCCGCTCGCCGAGGCGGGGTTCGACGTTGTCGCGCCCGATCTGCGCGGCTACGGCGATTCCGACTACGCGCCGGACGATTTCTATGACCTGGCCGCGTTCAGCCGCGACATGATCGCGCTGGCCGATACGCTCGGCTGGGATCAATTTGCCGTGACCGGGCACGATCTGGGCGCGGCCGTGGCCATCCAGATGGCCAATATGTTCCCCGAACGTGTCGACCGGCTCCTGCTGATGAACCACGGCATTCCGGAGCGGCCGGAGCACCCGGAGTGGTCATCGATCCGCCAGCTGACACCGGCACAGGGTGCGGCGATCTTCGACTATGCCGATCGGCAGGGAAACGACGCCGAGGGACTGATGGCCGAGCTACCGACCCCGGGCGCTCGCCGGCGCTATGTCGCGAGCTTCTACACAAACCGGGTCTGGTGTCCGCCCGGCGCGTTTTCCGGACCGGATCTCGACCTCCTGGTCGAACCCTACGCGGATGCGAAGCGGCTGCGCACGTCGTTCATCGACTACGAGATCATCGCCGGCGGGCACCCGCTGTCGGCACCGGAGCTGCTCGACCAGCCCGTGCGGCAGCCGGTCGTCGTGCTGCTCGGCCCGGACGAAGTCACCTTCCCGCCTGATGCCGTCGCGCGGTGCCGGCTTGCCTATCCCGACCTGATCGGCCCATTCCTCGTCCCGGATTCTGGCCACTTCATGCAGTGGGAGCAGCCGGCGACCGTCACAAGCGCCCTGCGAGGCTTCCTCGGCCACGGTGGCCTGCGGTAGGCTGCCTGAGATCAGCACCTCGGGAACCACCGATGGACGGAGTCGACACTAGCCGCTTTCCGTCGCCCGGATGCGGTGTCGCGTCGTTGCGAGGAAACCGATGAGAATCACCGACGTCAAGACGTATCTCGTGAGCGCCAACGACGGTGGCGTCGCCAATCGCCCTCGTGGGCGCAACTGGCTCTTCGTCGCCGTCCACACGGACGAGGGCTTTACCGGTTACGGCGAAGGCGGCGGCTGGCCCGAAGTGGTCGAGACCGGAGTGCGCGAGATCGCGCCGCTCCTGATCGGCGAGGATCCCCTCGCCACCGAACAGCTCTGGCTGAAGATGTACGACATCCTGCACGGTCACGGCATCACCGGAGCGGTTCGCGGTGGCGTGCAGAGCGCGATCGACATCGCGCTGTGGGATATCAAGGGGAAGGCGCTCGGCGTGCCGATCCACGTCCTGCTGGGCGGGGCGATGCGCGAACGAATCCGCGTCTACGGCCACGCCAGCACCCCGGACCTGGCGCGCGAGCTGGTCGCCGAAGGGTACACCGCCTTCAAATGCCAGCCATCCGCACAGATCCTCGCTAATTTGCGTGCCGCCGTCGGCGACGGGATCGATATCGGTCTGCACGCCCATGGCGAGCTGACGGTCCATGCGGCAGTTCGTCTGGCGCGCGACGCGGAGCCGTATCGGCCGGCGTTCCTCGAGGAGCCGACGCATCCCGACGATCCGGAGGCGCTTGCAGCCGTCGCCGCGAAGGTCGACGTTCCCCTGGCCGCCGGTGAGCGTCTCTACAGCAAGTGGGCGATGTACGACCTGATCAGGCGCGGTGTCGTTCAGCTCGTCCAGCCCGAAACAACACGTCTGGGAGGAATCACCGAGCTCAAGAAGATCGCCAGCATCGCCGAGGCGGCGGGAGTGCACGTCGCGCCCCACGCGGGATCGGTTGGACCGATCGTGGAGATGGCGAATGTCCACGTGATGGCAACCACCCCCAACTTCCTGTTCCTCGAGCACATGCCCCGCGACATCGCGCGACGACATACCGTCGTGCGCGGAGGCGCCAGGGTCGTGGACGGGCACATCCCCCTGCCGACCGCGCCTGGTCTTGGAATCGAGCCGGATCTCGAAGAAATCGCGCGATATGGCCTGCTCCCGCCGGAAGACTATACCTACACCTTCCGCAATCCGGAAGACATTCGCCGCTGGCGCGCCTGACT
>CBFGRG010000215.1:0-5947 GCA_965651105.1 uncultured bacterium
GCGCGAAGCGCAAACGAGGGGAGGACACATGCAGCGGTTGCGGGTGGGCGTGCTGGGGTTGGGGGCGTTCGGTGAGAGTCACCTGCGAGCGTGGCGCGGCCTGCCGAATGTCGAGATCGTCGCGGTGGCCTCGCGGACCCCGGCGCGGGCGGAGGCGATCGCGGCGACCTACGGCGTGCCCCGCTGGTACGGCAGCCACGAGGAGCTGATCGCCGATCCGGTGGTCGACGCCGTCAGTGTCACCACCGCCGAGCACGAGCACCTGGCGCCGGTGCTGGCCGGGCTGGATGCCGGCAAGCACGTGCTGGTCGAAAAGCCGATCGCGACGACGCTGGAGGATGCCGCCGCGATGCTGGAGGCGGCGTCGCACTCGGACGGCATCCTGATGCCGGGGCACGTGCTGCGGTTCGCACCGGCCTATGCCGGATTGAAGGAGGCGGTCGCGAGCGGCCGGCTGGGACGACTGGTCGCGATGAGCGCGCGGCGCAACCGGCAAGCGTCGCTGATCCAGACGCACGGTCGGGTGCACCCTGCCCTGATCACGGCGCTCCACGACATCGACATCATGCTCTGGCTGGCGGAGTGCGACGTGACCTCGGTACGGGCGTTCGACCGAATCGCAACGCGGGACGACGGCGCGCACGGACTTTGGGGCCTGCTGGAGTTCGAGAATGGCGCGGTGGCGACAATCGAATCGTCGTGGCTGATCCCGGATTCGGCCGGTGTCGGGACCGACGATGCGTTCCGGGTAACGGGTCTCTCCGGAAGCGCTCAGGTGCAGTTCGATGTCCCGGCGCTGCGCGTGTGGGCACCGGAGGGTCCGCGCGTGCCCGATGTGAGTTACGAGCCAGTGGTTCGGGGAGTGGCGGTCGGCGCGCTTCGCGATGAGCTCGCCCATTTCGCCTCGTGCGCTCTCGCGGGAACGCCATCGCCGGTGGTCGGACCCGAAGATGGCTTCCGGGCCCTGGCCGTGGTGCTGGCGCTCATCGAGTCGGCGTCATCCGGCCGCGATGTCACACCGGCACAGATCGGCGAGTGATCCGACACCGGCGAACAGCGTTGCATCAAGAGGCAAGCCGAATGACGATGCCCTCGCTGGGACCGAGCCAAACCTCGCCGGAAACGTCGCGACCCGAGCGGCACCAATCGGTGCCGACCGCGACGCTCCCCTCCCCGACGCTCTCCACCACCGCCGGTTTATCGCCGAAGTTGAGCGCCACCAGGAACCGCGTCTCACCGTCGGTGCGGATATACGCCAGCACGTCCCCCTCGCTCCACACGCGCTCGTAGTCCCCCAGCGCCAGGGCAGGCTCGGCTCGGCGCAGCCGCAACAGGTTCCGATAGAGCGCGAGCATCGAGCCGGGATCGTCGCGCTGGACCGCGACGTTGCGATCATCCGCGTCGGCGGCGATCGGCAGCCACGGCTCGCCGGTCGTGAATCCCGCGCCCGGGCCCGGTGCCCACTGCATCGGCGTCCGCTGAGGGTCGCGATTCATCCCTTCGACGGCGAAGCCGGCCGGGTCGACCTGATCCTCCTTTGCGATCGGCACGTCGGTCATGCCGATCTCCTCGCCGTAGTAGATCGTCGGCGTGCCCCGCAGCGTCAGCAGCAGCATTGTCGCGACGCGCGCCTGGGCCTCGCCGATCCGGGTGGCGATGCGCGACTGATCGTGGTTGCCGAGCACCCAGTTCGGCCACGCGCCATCGGGCAACGCCGCCTCATAGCGGCGAATGTGATCGGCGACGACGTCGGCCCGCCACGGGTTGATCACCAGCGCGAGGTTGAACGGCAGATGGCACCCATCCAGCCGCTCGCCATAGTACGGAACCAGCTCGGGGAAGTCGAAATAGAGCTCGCCGATCAGCACCTTGTCGCCGTAGCGATCGAGCTCCCGCCGCATCATCCGGACGAGGTCGTGGACCTCCGGGCGGCTTTCGTTGTAGATGTGCAGGTGCTCGAACGACCACATGTCATCCGGATCCTGATGCGGGTTCGGTGGGTTGTCGCGGAATCGGTCGTCCTTGACCAGCTTCCAGAGCACATCGACGCGGAACCCGTCGACGCCGCGATCCATCCAGAAGCGCAGCACATCCAGCATCGCCCGCTGCACCTCCCGATTGCGCCAGTTGAGATCGGGCTGCTCGGTCAGGTAGCTGTGGAGGTAGTACTGACCGGTCCCTTCGTCCCACGCCCACGCGCTGCCGCCGAAGACGGATGGCCAGTTGTTCGGCACGCCGCCATCCGGCGCGGGATCGTGCCAGATGTACCAGTCGCGCTTCGGGCTGTCGCGCGACGAGCGGGATGTGACGAACCACGGATGCTGGTCCGAGGTGTGGTTGGGGACGAAATCGACGATCACACGCAGGCCACGAGCGTGAGCCTCGGCGATGAGCCGCTCGGCGTCGGCGAGGCTGCCGAAAAGCGGATCCACGTCACAGTAGTCGCTGATGTCGTAGCCGAAATCGTGCATCGGAGAGCGAAAGAAGGGCGAGAGCCAGATCGCGTCGGCGCCGAGATCGACGAGGTAGTCGAGCCGCCGGATGACACCGGGCAGGTCGCCGGTACCGTCGCCGTCGGTATCCTGGAATGAGCGGGGGTAGATCTGGTAGATGACGCCGCGCTGCCACCAGCAGGCGTCGGATGGTGCGCACGCCGAGCGATCGGCCATGGAGCAACCCCTTCACGAGCGGTGCACCCAGACCGACCCAAACGGGTCGCGGGAAGTCACGGACGTTGGATTTCACCGTCGATTTTACCAAAGGCGACATTGGCTGCTTTCAACGCGAAACGTTTCCTTGCGGCCGCGATGCGGCATCGTGTGGGACACTATCGCTACAGGACGCGGAGGCGACGCGAGGTGAGCGATGCACCCCCTTATCGAGGAACATCAGGAGGCAATTCGAGCGATCTGTCGGGAGTTCGGCGTCAGCAAGCTCGAGCTGTTCGGCTCGGCCGCGACCGATGCCTTCGACCCCGAGCGCTCCGACGTCGACTTCATCGTCCACTACCCGGACGACTACGATTACGGCCCGTGGTTGGCTCGCTATTTCGAGCTGCGAGATCGTCTCCAGGTGCTGCTGGGACGACCAGTCGACCTCGTCATGGCCAGCGCCATCAAAAAGCCGCGCTTCATCCAGTCCGCCAACGAAACAAGGCAAGTGATGTTCGATGCAGCCTGATGTCATCGGCAGTCTGGAAGATATCCTCGAAGCCATAGCGTTCATCGAGGAAGACACTTCGGGCCTCACCCGCGATGAGTTCCTGGCCGATCGCCGAGCCCGCAATCTGGTCGAGCGCCACTTCACCGTGATTGGCGAAGCAGTCACTCGCCTACAACGCCACGCTCCGGATACCGCCGGTCGAATCACCGGAGCGCGACAGATCGTTGACTTCCGAAACGTCGTTGTCCATGGATACGACGTCATCGATTACCGTCGCGTCTGGAACATCGTCGACAAGATGCTTCCCGTCCTGCAATCCGAGGTCGAGCGCATCCTCGCCGAGGTGGATGACGGCGAGCCAACGTGAATTGCCCTTACCCCGCCGTGTCATCGGGCTCGGCGGGGCGCTCGCCGCGACGAACGACGGCAACGACGCCGATCGCAAAGAGTCCGATGGCAAAGAGCATGGCGACGAGATCACCATCCGGCCGCAGCATCGGGTGCCAGGCGTCGTGGAAGAACGTGACCTCCCGCCCCTCGCTCTCGGCTCGCTCGACGCGAACGTAGCCGATCACCAGCCCCGGCATGGCGGCCAGCGCCGGGGCGATCCAGCTCAGGCGGCTGTCGATCGCCAGCGCCGCCAGCAGCGCGATCCCGGTCAGCAGCAGCGTATGCCGCAGCAGGTAGGCGTCCCACGGAGTTGCATCGCCGGCCGGCACCCAAGTCGCCAGCGCGACCGCGTTGACGAGCAGCGCCAGCGCCAGCATCGAGGCCAGGTGCAATGCCCGTCCGAGCGGCAGCCAGATGCCGGCGGCACGCTCGGTCTCCCCGAACGGCGACCAGAAACTCACGCCGGTGACGGATGAGGTCGCCACCGGCAGCAGGAAGACGAGCATTCGCAGCGTCGTCGGCGCGTGGTTTTGGCCCCACTCGCCACCCCACGCGACCATCCCGAGCAGGATCACCATCAGCAGCCAATACCCCGCCAGCCGCCGCGACAGCACGTATCCCCGCGCTATCCGCGCGTAGTGCCGGCCCTGCGCCGGCAACAGAGCCGCGCTCACGGCAGGTCCTCCAGTGTCAGCGTCCCGAGCCGCAACGCGTCCCAGTTGGATCCGAGCCAGGAGGCCCGCTCGGCATCCGGCAGAGCGGCGAAACGCTCGATGTACCGCGAAAGATCTGGCGGGAGAAACGCACCTGGGAAGTCGGTGTCGTCGCCCATCCAGATCGCGAGCTGGGGCGTGTCGTCCGACGTGAAACCGAGCTCCAGCAGCCACCAGGCGCGCACAACGTTCGCTGCCGTCGGATCGCCAACGTACCAGCCTTCAACCGAAAACATCTGCTGCACGAGATTGAGCCGAAAGTTGGCGCCGTCGGGTTCGGCGAACTCGTGGGCCTGCACCACAATCGACTTCGGGTACGGCGACGCGAACGGCGGATGGCCGGCAGGAAGTTGACCGGCCGGCACGAAGCGAATCTCGACCGGCAGCGTATCGACGTCGTCTATCACCGCGAGCACCGCCGCGATATCTGGCTGGCGCTTCTGGAGCAATCCCTCGTAGGCCGGATGCCCACACGCCTCGTACACCTCGCCGGACACGCACGACGTCAGGTCGCCAGTCACCTCCCGCGCGGGATAGCCGACCTCGTTGCGGAGGCCGACGCCCGTCGTCGCGACGATGGCAAGGACGCCGATCGCAACGCCCCCGACCAGCCATCTTGCCTCTGAACGACCCGATCCGAACCGCGACGGCAGCGCCAGCCCGGCCAGCACAACCAGTCCGACGCCGATCAGCAGCCATTGCCACGGCTCCCCGATCGCCATCGGCCCCTGATACGCCTCGTTGGGAACGGTGCCGGGCGGCGGCCCCAGCCACGGCAGCGCCTCGACGATCGAAACAACAAATGAAAACCAGACGACGAGATGCACGAACCAGCTCGCGGAGGCGGCGATGACCAGCCACAACAGCGGCCGGAGGAAGTCGAGCTGACTGGTGCGGTCACCGAGGGCAACCATCAGCGGCATCGCGAACACCGGCCAGAGGTAGATCGGCGCGAGCAGGCGGACGTCGGGACGTCCCCAATCGGCCGTGAGCAGGCCCACCAGCCAGGTTCCGCCGACGAGCACGGTCAGGTAGAGCCAGGTCGCCAGCACCATGCCGATCATCCGCGCCAGCACGACGTCCCGGCGGCTGGCGACCGTACTCCCTTGCAACTCGGTGATCGCGTTGCGAACATCGCGCTGTCCGAGCAGGAACGCCACCACGCAGGCGATCAGGGTGAAGAAAAACGCCATCACCGCGAGATCGCGATCCAGCGTCACCCACAGCGACCAACCGTCGTCGAGCCGGAAGACCCACGGCAGCACCGCCACCGCCAGCAGGACGAGGTGCAGTGACAACGGGATCTCGCGACGCAGCACGACGCCAACCTGGCGAACGAGACGACGCCCGGTCGCGGCTTGGTCGCCGACCCGACGCTCGAGCTGTGCCCTACCGACGCCAGCGCGGCTCGCAAGGGTGCTCACAGCAGGTCCTCCAGGGTGAGGATGCCACCCAACCGACCGGACCCCTGTGCATAACGAAGGGGCGCCGCGGGAAGCGGACGCATCCGCGACGAAGTGGCGGAGCGTGATGTTCTGCCCTGCGGGCAGCGGCTTCGCCAGGGGACTCCTCGGCAAGCTCGGAGTGACGTTTGGTGAAGATCGGGCCGTCTCCAGCGTGCCATCACGGCAAATCCTCCAGGGTCAGGTCGCCGGCACGGAGGGCGTCCCAGTTGGCGTCGA
>CBFGRG010000216.1:0-5941 GCA_965651105.1 uncultured bacterium
CGCCACAGGGGCGGAGCTACGCTGGAACCCCGCGCTGACTATCCGGATTTCGTATCAGCCTCCGGATCTCGCGCCAGTTTGCCGGCCGCGAACCAATTTCGGGCACGGCGAAACCATCCGCGATCAGTATGCGTCGTGAATCAATGAAGGGGCCTAACGGGACTGACACAAACGTGCCGGCTCATCGAGGGGGATGTCCCCGGCGAAGAACCGCAACGAGGAGTCAGATAGTTATGCACCGTCGACGTTTCCTGAAGACCGCCATCGGTGGCGGAATCGCCATCGGCCTCGCGCCGCTCGCACACCTCAACGCCGCTGCGCAGAATCCGTACGACCAGTTCATCGTCGCCACCGACGTGCTCAACGGTCGCGTCGGGCCGGGGATCGGCTACGACGTCATCGTCACCTACCTCGAGGGAGAAACCCTTGAGGTGCTGCCGGACCAGATCGAGTACGCCGATGGCTATACATGGCGTCTTGTCAATGTGAAGCCCGGACCGGTCTGGGTCGCGCAGGAATTCCTGGTGCCCGACGACGGAGGCCAGCCCCCGCAGGACCGCGTGCAGGTGGCGGACGGCCCGCTCCACGTCCGGGCGGAACCGAGCCTGTCGGGCGAGGCGTACTTCACCGCTCCGACCGGCGCCTATGGCACCGTGATGGATCCGAACTTCGTTGAGGCTGACGGATACACCTGGGTATACGTGCAGCTCGACGACAACGCGGTGATCGGCTGGATGGCGCTGGAGTTCCTGAGCTTCATCGACGTGGGCTGAGACTGGCGCGGGGTCGGACGATCACTCGCCCGGCCCCGCGAATTGCGCTTCACGATCCCGCCTCGCCTGCTTACCGATATGGGTGACGATTCGGCCCCAAACCTGCTAAAATCCGTCGTAGCTACTGTCCGTACACCACGGTTGTGTCGGGTCGTGCGATCCGCGACGTGGACGGAAGGAGATCGAGCATGCGTTGGAACACCCATCCGGGACGGGCGCTAATAGTCGGGTTGCTGGTTATGTTGCTGATGCCGGGAATGGCCGCCGCTCAGGATGCCTCTCCTGGCGCGACGCCGCCGAGCCCCGAGCAGCAGCAGGCGGTTTGGGAAACGCTGGAAGGCGTTGATCGCGCGGTGATGCGGACGTGGGGCGACATCCCCGAAGGCACGCCCGACCAGGGTGAGGTCCCAACGCTGCGGTTCGTGACCGGGCTCGTCGCGCAGTTCGACGGTCCGACCCATGCCGCCGCCGCGGTCGAGCCGGTGCGCGACTGGATGCTCGGGTCGCTCCAGGTCAACCTCGTCGGCGCCGAGCTCACCAGCAGCGAGGCTGAAGTTGCCGACCTCGGCGAATCTGCCTCGGCGGTGACTGCTTCCGGCAGCCTCGGCGATACGCCCTTGTCGATGGCGGTGATCGTCGTCCAGCAGGGCGATCGTGTGCTGGCGGTCGGCGGCTCGGTCACGGCCGATGAGGACCTGACACCGCTGGCGCAGGGCATCCTCGAAGCGATGCTGGAGCGCGAGCCCGGCGACTCCGAGGAGACCAGCGACAATGTCGGTCGGTTCACTGGTGGCCTGTGGGAGGTCTTCCCGCCGGGTGGCGATCCGGTGCTGGACGGCATGCGCGGCCAGGGTGACCTGCCGATCTTCCAGCAGTCGGCCGGCTGAGGTCGATCGTCAATTGCAAGGATTCGCGAGCCCGGGGCCGGCATCACGGCCCCGGGCCTTTTCATTGCTGCAGGCAAGGAAAAGTCGTTGTCATCCGGATGCGAAGCAACAATGGGCGCGCCTGCAACCGATGTCATCCCTCCAGGGCGGCGCGCCCGATAATGCCCATCGCGACGTCGTCCAGCGGCGGGTTGCCGAGGCCGGCGCGAACGTCACGGAAATATCGCTCCAGCGGGTGACGTCGCTGCAGGCCGACTGACCCGACGACCCGTAGCGCCTGGTCGGTGACGTCGATCGCGTTGTTCGTGACCAGCACCTTCGCCCCGGCCATCTGCCATCCCAGTGGCTCGCGCAGCTCCGGGTGGTCCTGCCACTGCTGCACGACTCCGTAGAGCGTTTCCCGCGCCGCGAGCAGCTTGATCTCGATCTCCGCGACCCGTGCCTGCACGTTCGGGAGGCTCGCGATGGTCTTGCCGCCCATCGCCGCCGGCTTGCGCGTCTTCGCGAATGCGATCGTGAAATCCCGCGCCGCCACGCCGACGCCAAGGTAGACCGCGCTGGTGAGGATGCTCCACGGGCTGCTGGACGGTTTGCCCGGCGGCGGCAGGCGGTGGTCATCCGGCACGACCACGTTGTCGAGCACCAGGTCGTGGCTGCCGGTCGCGTCCATGCTCATGTTGTCCCAGGTCTCGTCGATCGTGACGCCCTCCGCGTTCATCGGGATCAGGAACCGCGCCCGGCCGGCCGGTTCGCCGTCGGCATCGAGCGTCGTCGCGCTCACTCCTGCCCAGCGCAGCGCCGGCGAGAGGGTCGTCCATGACTTGCGGCCGCTGATGCACCAGCCGCCGTCGCCGGTCGGCGTGGCGGTGGTGGCGAAGGCTCCGCCACGGCTCGGGCTGCCCAGCCCGGCCTCGCTGTCGGCGGTGTTGTAGAGACCACCCTCCGAGACCACCTCCGCCAGCATCCGCTCGCGCATCGAGCCGGTCCGTGCATCGCTCGTGGCGATGCTGTGGATCGCGTTGAGGTGCATGCAGATCGCCAGTGCAACCGACCCATCTCCCCGGGCGAGCTGCTCCAGCGCGATCATCGTCTCCAGCGGGGTGGCTCCCCAGCCGCCCAGCGCTTCCGGCAGGGTCAGCGTGTGGAACCCGGCTTCCACGAGCGCGTCGATCGTGTCGTGGGGGAAGGTTCCCGCCTTGTCGTGCCGGCTGGCGTTGGCGGCGGCGATCCCGGCGAGGGGCTCGGTCATCGCGAGGATGCGAGCCTGCCGGTCGTTGGTCGGGAATTGAGGGCCGGGCAGGGGCGGCAGGGTTGTGTCGGGGAGGGTCGAGATCACCATTTGGGCTCCATCTGGTCACGGTAACGGGTTGCGGGCGCGGTCAGGCTGGCGCCCATCCTACTGGAGAAACCTGACCACCACGGTGGGCGCTTGTCAATGCCGCCGGGCCGGGATCTGCTTTCCGTGTCGTGTATCCTCTGCCGTGGACGGGAACCCTGGCGGCTTCCGCCATGTTCGGACGCGGCCGATGGGCCGCATGGAAAGGACACGTATCCGAATGCGATTGCTCAGGATTCTCGGCCCGGCGTTGATGGCACTGCTGATGCTCGGGGTCGCGACGGCGCCCGTCGCGGCGCAGGACGTCGATCCCGCTGAGGGCACCGATTTCCAGGACCTCGAAGGCATCCAGAAGGCGTATGTGCGCTCGTACTCGGTTGACTTCATGGCGATGATGGAGTCCGCGACGCCTGACGCGGAGCCGTCGGGATGGTTCGTGCTGACCATCATGGCGCTCGAGTTCGACAGCGAGGACAATGCCAGCTCGAGCCATGACGTCCTGCTTCAGGACCTCGAGACCACCGATATGGGCGATGCTGGCGCGACATTCGAGGATGCCGAGCTGGATGTCGACTTCGACCACACGGCAAAACTGGCCGTCATGGAAGAGGAGGGCATGACCTCCACCATGCTGTTGGCCACCGCGCAGGATGGCAACCACATCTACATCGTGATTGGCCTGACGTTCGGCGAGGACCCGGGCGTTGCCGCTGGCTCGCTGTTGACGTCGATGAAGGAGACCGATATCAGCGACGATGAGGAGATGTTCAGCGTGGACGGCACGTCGATCGGCGGCCTGTGGGCCAAGCTTCCGTCGGTCGACCAGGTTCGCAAGGAAGCCCCGTCCTTGACCCAGGCGACAGATGCGGTCGCCTACCCGGTGACCGAGGGCACGCCGGCCGGGTAGCCGCAATCCCGATCGATCCACCAGTGCACGCCCGCTCCGGCTCTGTGCCAGAGCGGGCGTGCGGCATTGTGGGCCGGGAGCGACCCGGCATCTCCCTCGCACGACGCGGTATCATGGAAACACGGGACACTATTCAATGAATGCGGCCGGGTATCCGGCCGCATTTTCGTGGGATCACGAAAGGACGTCAGGCGCATGCGAAGAATCGCGAAGCTCACGGCACCGCTGCTCGCAATGCTGTTGGTATTCGGATCGGCGACGATCGCCGGCGCACAGGACCCGTCGCCGGAAGAGTTCATGGTGGACGTCGATGGGTTCGAGAAGATGTACGGCCGCACGGCCACGGTCGACCTCTCCGCCCCGTCGGCGGAGCCATCGGGCTGGTTCGGGCTGGCGGCGTACGCGCTCGAATTCGACAGCGAGGAGCACGCCGCGGCGGGTGCGACGGTGATGATGGAGAATGGCGCCGTTCAGCAGATGGCGACGATGCAGGAGGGCGGCGTGATCGAGGAGGCTGAGCTTGCGCTCGACGTCGAGTACATGTCCGCGAAGCTGACGGCCGAAAGCGACAGCGGAACCTCCACGGTGCTGCAGGCGGTCGTGCAGGACGGCGAGTATGTCTATGGCGTGTTTGGCATCGCGACCAGCGTCGACCCGACCTCGGCGGTCGAATCGCTGCTGACAACGATGCTGGAGAACGAGGTCAGCGATGACGCGGAGATGTTCCACGAGGACGGAACGTCACTGGGTGGGCTCTGGGCGAAGCTGCCGTCCGTGGAGGAGATCCAGGCGATCGGCTCGGACCTGACGAACATCGAGGATCAGATGGTCACGCCGGAGGCCGGGACGCCGGCGACGTAGCTCCCGGACAGGCGATTCCGTCGTGTTCTTCCCCGGCGCGGTCACCCGTGCCGGGGATCGTCATTTTCGGCGTCTCGAACCCGGCGAGGTGCGCTATGCTGCCTCTCGGTTGATGGGACGCGGTACCAAAGGGCAGGGACGTGGACGCGACGATTTCGGCGGTGTTGCTGGACCTTGACGAGACGATCCTCTACGACGACGCGGCCACCGACACCGCGCTCGCGGCGACGGCGAGCCATGCCGAGCGGCTTGCCGGCATCGATCCCGCATGCCTGGTGCCTGCGGTTCGAGAGGAGGCGCTCGCGCTCTGGCAGGCGGGACCGCACACGGCATGGTGCGACGACATCGGCACCAGCGAGGTCGAGGGGCTGCGCTCCCGCTTCGAGGGTGACGACCCGCGCATGGCCGAGATGCGGGAGTGGTGGGGTCCCGAGTTCCGGCGCGAGAGCTGGCGGCGGGCGCTGCGGCGCTGCGGAGCGGACGACGAGCGGCTGGCCGCCGTGCTCGATGAGCGCTTCGACGCCGAGCGCGCGGCGACCAACCCCTTCATTCTCGGTGCCGAGGCCGCGCTCGACCGGCTCGGCGAGCGCTACCGGCTGGCGATCGTCACCAACGGCATCGTCGACGTCCAGCGCGAGAAGCTGGTGCGGTCCGGGCTGATCGACCGGTTCGAAACCGTCGTGATCTCGGCGGAGGTCGGGCGCGGCAAGCCGCACCGCTCGGTCTACGACGAGACGCTGCGAAGACTGGACCTGCCGCCCGAAGCGTGCATCATGGTCGGCGACAACTTCGACAAGGACGTCGCCGGGGCGCAGGAGGTTGGCATCAGGGGCGTCTGGATTGCCGATGGCCGGCCCGCTCCGGACCCCTCGATCACGCCGTTCCTCACCATCGACTCCCTCGCCGAGCTGCCGGGCCTGCTGTAACGCCGGAACGCCCTGGGCTGTTTCAGCCCGATCGCGATGGTGACACCCGGTGGCCCCGGGGCTCCGTGCCCGGGCTCGGCGCGGCCACCAACGCCCGATTCCCGCCACCGATCGACGTCACGCCCGTAGACCCGGAAAGCAATTCTCATCTTTGCCCACATCGTTCACGACACGCGGGTCCCCCATGATGCGGGAGCCATGCCCATGGCATGACGGCGTTCGTCCGTGCGACACCGGGGTCTGGCGGTGGC
>CBFGRG010000217.1:0-5934 GCA_965651105.1 uncultured bacterium
GGGAGGAGCTTGCCTCCTCCCTTCTTGTCGGACCCAACGCCAAGGCGCGCGCCTTGCGCACGCCGGGCGGACGACTCCTGCACGCCTGCGCCCTGCGGGCGCGTCGTTCCAGAGGTCCGCCCCTACGGAAACGCTACGACGCGTCATCCTTCCGCCATCCGTTTCGCTTCGAGGTCGAATATCCGGCGCAGGATCGCGATCGTCGAGGCGTAGGTCGAATCCATCCCGTAAAACGACATCCCTCGCGCGCCAAGCGTATGCGCCCGTGTGTAGGGCGTATCCGACGCGTAATGGATGATGCCGAGGTCCATATGCCGCGACAACGGTGAGAGGTTGATCGCCTCGGCGGCCGGGTGGCGCTCCAGGAAGACATCCTCGTACAGCGCGCTCAGGTAAGGACCCGCCTCCATCTCGACCACGGTGAAGTTCCCCCGGTAGTAGAAATCGAGATACCCCTCGTTCTGAAGATAGGTGCCGAGCACCGTCACCGCCTTCTGGCTGTCCAGCGCCGAGCCAAAGGCGAGGTACGGCGCGACAGCATCGTAGTTGAAGGCATTCTCGAACCAGTAGGTGTTGCCGGAGTGCTCGTCGAACACCACGTTCGACATCATGATGTCGCCAATCCGGCCATTGAGCGTCGCCGCCTTGCCGAGGATGTAGACGCCGAGGATAGTGTCCACCGCCGCTCCCACCTGCGACATGATGTGGTAGGCGGCCATCCCGAGCGGGTAGTTGATGTTGACGATCACCGCGTCGGAGCTGGTCGGGTCGAGCCCCTCGAGACGCGGGTCGAACCAGCGCGGATCGAGCTTCGCCAGCTCGATCACCTGCACGCCGACATCGAGCGGTCCGCTCGGTTCGAGGTAGGTGATTCCGACCGCCTCCTCCTCGTCCTGGCGGACGCGGCGCTCCTTCGCCATGTGAGAACCGTGGAACCAGGAACGCGCCGCGAAATAGAGCACGTTGTCCCACGCGCCCCGGGCGGTGCCGCGCTCGCGCTTGTGCAGCTCCGGCAACAGCTCGGGGTGCTGCGTTTCCCGGATGTAGTCGGTCAGCTCTCGCTCCCGGCGGCGCGACACGCCCGAGAGGACGTTGGTGATGCTGTGGGTGTTGGACGACACGAAGTAGACCGGCCGGCCCTCCAGATCCTCCCGCTGCATCACCTGCGCCACCGGATGCCACCACGCCCGCACGGATCGGCCGTAGCCGAGGTAGGTGCCGCCCAGCATCTGCAGGTCGATCCGCAGGTGGTCCCTGGCGATACGCTCCAGGTTCGGCATCAGCTCGTCACCCCAGACGGCGACAAGCCGGGCAAAATCGGTTTCGGAGAGCGCCAGCGCCTCGCGCAACGCGGGATCGTCGGCGGCGATCGGCTCGTCCGCCCGGCCAAGCAGGCGATCGCGCACCTCCGGCGCGGCGCGAAGCAGATCGTGCATCTTGTTCCACTCGATCTGGTAGGCCACGATCGAGGGAATCAGGTCGTCAAGGTCCGAAGCCGAGGAGATGTAGGCGCCAAGGATCTTGTCGCGGTTCCAGTACCACTTGCGCCGCCGCGCGGGCGCCTTGGCATCCTGCCAGTCGTTGATTTCGGCGTACCCGGCCCGGGCAAAGGCGCGATACGACTGCCCAAGGATGATGTGCTTCGTGTCGACGATGCACCGGGGAATGCGATTGGCAGAGTAAAGAAAGGCGCTCAGGTCGGGTTCCGGGTCCTCCGCGCCGGCATGCAGCGAGGACGACGCGGTCAGGTGCGCCGGCTCCAGCGAGGAGATCGAGACCGCGCCCGAGCTCTCCAGCAGCGTGTTGTAGGTGCGAACGTAGAGATCGACCTCGCGCTTGCCGGGCTGCCTGCCGCGCCAGTCATCGTAGCCGCCCAATCCGCTCGACTGCCGAAATGACATGCTCGCTCCTCGCATCAGTGCCTACGAAAGGTCGATGCCGAAGGCCCGCAGGAACTCGATCGCGATCACCGCGTGGCCCGGCTGGTTCGGGTGGATTCGGTCATCCGCCCAGTCGGTATTTGGCGTGCTGGCCAGCACCCGGTCGAACGCAGCCTGGACATCGATGAACGTCGCGCCGACCTCCGAAGCCACCTCCCGCGCGATCGCGCCGCGCGAATCCATCGCGGCCCGCATCGGATCGTTCCTGTCTGCCTCAATCATATAGGGAGAGCCAACATAAAGGTCAGGGCCATCTCCCTGCCGCGCGGAGTTGATCAGGCGGGTGAGGGTCTCACGGTACTCATCTTCGGGGACGGCCTCGTGCACCTTCTCGCCGAAGGCGCGCCAGACGTCATTGATACCGATCATCACGGTGAGCACGTCGGGGCGCTCGTCGATCACATCGGTGGTCCAGCGGGCGTCGAGATGGCGCACGGTGTCACCGCCGATGCCGCGGTTCTCCCAGGTCAACCCAAGCTCTGGATGACGCGCGGTGACGAAGCTGCGCACCAGTGCCATGTACCCGACTCCATAGGGTGGCTCGATCTCGCGCCGCCCCGCATCGGTAATGCTGTCCCCGATCATCACGATCTTCTGCCCGGCCTTCAGTCGCATGGAGTCTTGCCCTCACAGGTTTATTGGCCATGAAATGAGCGTCACTCCGAGCCGCAGGTGAAATCCTTTTGGGGTGGAATTCGCTCCGCTCCGAGTGACGGCATCGCATGCCGTCAGGTACGCCTCTCGTCTCGGCGGTCAGTGTCGCCAGCGCCCTGTTGCGGCGTCAATAGCCTGTCTTTTTGGACAGCAACCCCGAATGCCGGTAGGCTTGACCGTAACGTCGTCCGCCCGCGGATCCCGACGTCGACTCACCCCGCCGCGCCACTGGCCGCGGCGTCATCTCGTCCGGCGCCTGCGCCTGGCGGGCCCGTTGCCCATGCCCAACCGATCCCAGCTCACCATCGCCATCGGCGGCATCAGCCACGAGACGCACGCATTCTCGCCGCACACCACCACCCTCGCCGACTTCGAGCAGCGCGCCATGCTCACCGGCGCGGCGATGCTGTCTGCCGCGCGCGGTGCCGACGGCGTCCTCGGCGGCATCATCGAAACGGCCACGCGCTCCGGCGTCGCGCTGGTGCCGACGCTCTTTGCCTCCGCGATGCCAGCTGGTCCGGTTGCCCATGAAGTTTGGGAACAGCTCCAGGTCGGCCTGCTGACCCGCCTGCGTACCGCCGCCATTCGCGATCCCGGACTTGACGGCGTGGTGCTCGCGCTGCACGGCGCGATGGCAACCACCGAGCAGCTCGATCCCGACGGCGCACTGGTGGAGCGGGTCCGCGATATCCTCGGCGAAGGCGTGCCGATCGTTGTCGTGCTGGATTCGCACGGCACGCCGTCGGATCGGCTCGCGGCGGCAGCATCGGCGATCGTGAGCTACCGCACCTACCCGCACATCGACACGCACGCCACCGGCGCCACCGCGCTGGCGCTCTGTCGCACGCTGGCGCAGGGTACGATCCGGCCCCGCACAGCCCTGCGCCGCCTGCCGGTACTGCTGCCACTGACCGTCCAGCGAACCAACGGTCCCACACCGATGGCCCGGCTGATGCGACAGATCGCGGCACTCGGCCGCCTGCCAGGCGTGCTCCAGGCCAACCTGCTGCCGGGCTTTCCGTACCATGACGTTCCGCATGCCGGCGCGACGGTGATCGTCACCACCGACGACGATCGCGATTTTGCCGAATCGATCGCCGGCCGCTACGCCGAAAGCGCCTGGCAGTTCATGCGCACGCTCGATTCGACCGCGACTCCCCTTGCCGGCCTCGCCGCGCCGGTGATCCACACCTCCGGCAAGCCGGTGGTGCTGGCCGATGTCAGCGACAATCCTGGCGCCGGCGCGCCGGGCGACCACACCGGTATCCTCGCCCGGGCTCTCGCCGAACGCTGGGGGCCGGGTGTCGTCGCCACGATCTGCGATCCTGCAGCAGTCACGCAGGCGATGGAAGCGGGCGTGGGCGCCACGATCGACATCGCCATCGGCGGCACCATGACGTCACAGTCCGGCGACCCGGTTCGCGGGCCGTGGGAGGTCATCGCGACCAGCGAAGGCGTGGTCCGCAACGCCGGTCCCATCGGCCGCGGCGGCGCCACCCGGTACGGTCACACGGCCGCGCTGCGTCAAGACGGAGTCACCGTCATTGTCGCCAGCCGCCGGCAAGCCGTGCTGGAGCCAGCCATCATCGACGCCCATGGCATCGACCGCGCCGGGATCCACTGGATAGCGGCCAAATCGGCGGTTCACCTGCGCGCCGCGTTCGAGCCAATCGCGGCCGAAATCATCGAGGTCGACGCCGGTGGCCTCGCCACGGAGCGCCTCGACACCTTCGCGTATCATCAGGTGAAGCGTCCGATCGTGCCGCTCGATCCGACCGAGCGCGTCAATGAGAGCCGAACGGCGGCCCTCAAGGTGCAAACGCATGCCTGACCGCTGGGTCCCCAGACGCGACTCCAAATGGAGCAGCGAGCGTGAGCGCGCCCGCCGCGATCAGCGCACCCCCCGAGATTCGGAGGGCGGCGAGACATCGGGGTCGTTCGTGCCGAGACGCCCGGCGCAGCAGCCGCGGACTGACCAGGGACCGAGCCAGCCGTCCTCGACCGATCGCATCGACCGCCTCATGTCCGGCGAGACCGAGCGTGCTCCCCTCGGCCCGCCACAGGTGGAACCACCCGACGACAACGGAGACGGTGGAGATGGGGGATCCGGCGGGCTGCCCGACCTGCCCGGTGGACGCCCCGACAACACCCGCCTGATGATCCTCGGCGGGCTGCTCTTTCTCGCGATGGCCCTGATTTTCATCCTCCCGCGCCTGCTCGACGACGGCGGTGGGGACGCCACGCCGACCCCCGAGCTGATCCAGACGCCGACGCCGCCATCGAACCAGACCGGCATCGCGATGCCGACGCAGTCGCTGACCAACGCCGAGCACATCGTCTGCATCGACGCCGGACACGGCGGCTGGGACCCCGGCTACACCCGGGAGGCGAACTCCCGCGCGCCCGCCATCCAGGAAAGCGACATCAACCTCGCCATGGCTTGGATGCTCAAGGAACGGCTCGAGCAGGAAGGCATCGGCGTTGTCCTGACCCGACCGAGCGGCCTCGCCGTCAACGTCTTCAACGAGGACATCAATGGCGACGGCCAAACCCTGCAGGATTCCGAGACGGCGGGCGACCGGGACGAGCTGCAGGCGCGCATCAACATCTGCAACGAGGCCGGCGCGGACCTGCTGATCTCGCTCCACCTGAACGGGTTCGACGACGGGACCGCGCGCGGCTACGAGGTGCTCTACACCCGCGCGCCCTTCCGGCCGTTCGGTGACCGCAGCGCCGATTTCGCCAACTTCGTCTACCGCGAGATCAACGCCGCCTATGGCGACGCCGGGTTCGACACACAGCCCCGCGGCGCGATTGCCGATGACGAGCTGGACGCTGTCCTGCATGATGGGGGCGTCGAGCGGCACCTGATCATGCTCGGACCTGCCATCCAGAACGCCGACTACACGATCGAGCCGAGCCAGATGCCCGGCATTGTGGTTGAACCTGTGTTCATCAGCAACGACGACGACGCGGCGTTCATCGCCCGCACCGAAAACCAGCAACTGCTGGTCGATGCCTACACCCGTGGAATCCTGCAATACTTTGAGAAGTATCCAACCGCGCCGTAACCCAGCCGACAGGACCTCGCCATGACCTCCCGTCTCCATTCCACTCGATCGGACATCCTCGCCGCGCGCATGAGCCGCCGCGACCTCATCATCGGCGGTTCCGCTCTCGCCATGACCGGAGGGCTCGCCGGATACACCGGCAGCGCATCCGCGCAGGAGACGCCGCAGGCGCAGCAGGAACCCATTCCGCTTGCGCTGGTCGTCTCGCCACGCCTGCCCATCTGGGAGATCACCAACGCCGGCGTTTCGGCGCTGCTGGACGGCTCGGC
>CBFGRG010000218.1:0-5922 GCA_965651105.1 uncultured bacterium
GCCAGCGCCGGTCCGGTTCCGTTCGGCGATGGCTCGACGATGATGTTCGCGCTCGGCAGCTCGGGCAATTGCCGGGCAATGGCGGCGACATGCGCCGGTCCGCAGACGACGAGAATGCGTTCGGGCACGGTCAGGCGCAGCAGGCGATCGAATGTCTCCTGCAGCAGCGACTTCTTGCCCAGCAGCGGCAACAGGAATTTCGGTCGGGCCGACCGGCTGAGCGGCCACAACCGCGAGCCGGAGCCGCCGGCCGGGATCACGGCCCAAAAATTCGATTGCCTGCCTGCCCGTGTGGTCTGGACGCGGTCGGCACGTGACTCTTTCGGCATGTGGCCCTCCATGGCGCCTGATGGCACGTGGTGGAAGTATAGTCGGCGAATGGTGTCGGATTTGCGTGATGCCCGAACGGGCGAGGGGGTGGTGCCGATGGCAGGCGACGGAGCGGAGGCGATGGCTGGCGGGGTGTCGGTGACGCGGCCACGACTCGATGAGAAGCCGTGGGGAGGTCGGAAGCTGGAGCGCTTCGGGCTGGACCTGCCTCCCGGTGTGCCGGTGGGCGAGGCGCTGGTGACCGCCGACGACGCCGAGATCGTCTCGGGTGCGGCCGCAGGCCGGACGCTGGGTGAGGTGATCGCCGCCAACCCGGGACTGCTCGGGCCGGCCGCATCACGGGCCGTCCGCGGTCGCGCGACATTTCCGCTGCTGGTCAAGTTGATCGACGCCAGCGAGAACCTGTCGATCCAGGTGCACCCGAATGACGAGCAGGCGGCCCCGCTCGACAAGCTCGGCAAATCCGAGGCGTGGTACGTGCTTGCCGCCGACCCGGGCGCAGGTCTGTATGTCGGGCTGCGGGAAGGGGTGTCGCTCGATGCGTTCCAGGAGGCGGCGTCGCGGCTCGATGGCTCATCGGCCGAGTTGATGCGGCGAGTTCCGGCCGAGCCGGGTCGGACGATACTGCTGCCGGCCAACACGATCCACGCGCTCGGCGCCGGTGTGATGGTGTACGAGATTCAGCAGCCATCCGACGTGACGTACCGGCTCGACGACTGGGGGCGGGTCGACGCCTTCGGCAACCCGCGCGAGATGCACCTGGAGCGTGGCTTCGCGGTCGCCGACCCGGAGATCCAGCCGGATTGGCTGGAGCCGAATGTCACCGGAGATGGGCGAGAACTGCTCGTCACGACGCGCTGGTTCGCGCTGGAGCGGATCGAGATGGATGCCGGGTCGGAGCTCATGTTGCCGGAGCTGGCGGGGCCGCAGGTCGTGACCCTGCTGGAGGGGACCGCCGGGATCGGCAGCGAGCGCCTGACGAGCGGCCATTCGGCGGTTGCCTGGCCCGGCGGCGAGCATGCCCTGACAGCAGGGGACCGAGTTGTCGCTCTCCGTGCCTGGGTGCCGGAAGAAGCCGTGTAGGGATCGGGGACCGTCGTCTGCCCCGAGCGACGATCGAGGCGATTTTGCGCGAGCGTCGGCAGGAGGCCGCCTACGATTCCACGACCTCCACGGAGCCCTCTGCGCGGGGGTCGGCAGCCCCGCTCAGCTCGCCGGTCGACTCGTCGCGCAGCACCATCTGGGCATAGCCGGCATGCGGCCACCCGGGATCGACCTGGCCAACGTGATGCCCGCGCGCCTGCAGGCCTTCGATCGCCGGCCAGGGCAGGTCTGCCTCGGCGGTGACCGCGTACGGATCGAGCCGCGCGTCGCCCGAGACCCACCGGGGTCGGCCGATCGCCTCCTCGGGCGTTGCGCCGTCATCGACGAGATGGCTGACGATCTGCATGTGTACCTGGGCCTGCACGTCTCCTCCCTGGGTGCCGAACGCGCCACGACCGCGCCCCGGCATGTCGATCATGGCGGGCATCAGCGTGTGCAGCGGCAACCTTCCGCCGCCGAGCTCGTTGGGATGTCCGGGGATCAGCGAGAAATACGATCCCCGGTTTTGGAGCAGGATGCCGGTGTCTCCGGCGATGAGCCCGGATCCGAAACCTGAATAGATGCTCTGGATCAGCGATACGGCGAGCCCGTTGGCATCGATCACGGCGAGGTAGACCGTGTCGCCGGCCATCGTCGCCTGGCCGGGGGTCGCGTGACCGGGGTCGAAGTCGGCCCAAAACGTGTCGACGGTGGCTGGCGAGAGGATGCTGTCGACGGCGACGGGCATGTCCCGAGGGTCGCCCAGATATTGATCGCGAATCGAGAATGCCCGCTTTTTGGCTTCGATCTGGACGTGGAGCCAGGCCGGATCATCCCACGTCGCGCCGAACGCCTCCCGCTCCATCATCGCCAGGCCGAGCTGGGCGGTGATTCCCTGCGAGTTGGGCGGAAGCTCCCACACGGTCGCCCCGCGGTAGGTGGTCGCGACCGGATCGACGTCGATGCCGGCGTGGTTGGCGAGATCGTTCTCCGTCATCCAGCCGCCGGCGCTGGTGCCGGCTACGGCCACGATCGCGTCGGCGATCGCGCCGCTGTAGAACGCGTCACGTCCAGCAGCGGCGATCAGGTCGAGCGCGTTGGCGAGTCCGGGGTTGACGAGACGGAATCCCGGCGCCGGCACACCACCGTTGTCGAGGAAGATGGCCGCCGCGGCGGGATTGGCGGCGAGGTCGCCAGCCTCGACGGCGATCGCTGCCGACAGGCGGGCGGAGATTTCGAAGCCGTCCCGGGCGAGGTTGCTGGCCGGGGCGAGCAGGCGCCCCATCGGCAACGCGCCGTGTCGCTCGTGGGCGGTAAACCACGCGTCGATCGTGCCTGGCACCGTGACTGTCCACGGTCCCCGGCGGGGCATGGTGTCGTACCCGGCGGATCGGACCTGATCGGCACTGGCGGCGGCGGGCGCGTGGCCCGAGCCATTGAACCCGGTCGGCGTGTCGGTGGCGGTGTCCCAGATCTGGAAGAAGCAATCGCCTCCGATCGAGGTCTGGTCGGGCAGCAGCACGGTCAGCGCGGCGTTGGCGGCGATGGCCGCATCGACGGCGGTGCCCCCCTCGCGAAGAACCTCGGCGCCGATGGTCGAGGCGAGGTGGTGCGGCGTGGCGATCATCGCGGTTGGCATGGTGACTCCGAGGGTGGGCACGGTCGGGCGAAACGGGGCGCGTGTGGTGAGCGTCCCGGTAGAATAGGATCGTAGACGAGTTCTGCGAATGACACCATCATCAATTGAAGAGGAGACTGGATGTACCGAGCCGGCAAGAAGAGCTTCGCCCTGATTGTGATGATCGCCAGCCTCCTGCTGGCATCGCTCGTGCCCGCCAGCGCCCAGGATGCGGATCTCGATCAGCAACAACGCGCCGCCCTCGCGGCGATTCCGCTCATCACCAGCGACCTGCCCGACGGGTTCCGGTTTGTTGGTGAGGGCTACCTGACCGCGGGGCAGGCGGGCGGGGTCGGGGTCGATCCGGCGGCCCTGACCGACGCCGGGTTCGCGGGCATGTATCTCAGCACCTATCACAACAATGCGACTGGAGCGCATATCTTCAGCTACGCCTCGGTTTGGACAGACGAAGCTGCCGCCGAGTCGGGTTTCGCGCTGCTCGAGGACGAGACCGTGACGAACCCCGGTGCCGACATGACCGACACCGACCTCGATGCCGGTTCCGGCAGCGCCGAGCTGACGACGGGTACCCGCGATGTCGACGGCACCGTGCGCGCCGTTGTCGATGCGACGTTCGTCATCGATCGATTCGTCGTTGGGGTTTCAGCGGAGACGGCGCAGGACGAACCGATGGACGAGTCCGCAATGCAGGCGCTGGTGGAGACCCTCGAAAGCCGGGCGAATGCGGTGGTGGAGGGGCAGTCGCCGGACGGCACGGACCTCTCTCTTCCGCCGACGGTGCTCGATATTCGGCCGCTCGGAGATGAAATCCAGGTGGGATTCCTCTCCGCGAGCGAGACGGAGACGATCTACGGCGTTTCCGGGTCCTCATTGAGCAACATCACGGCGTCGTGGGTGTCGGGCGTGAGGGCTGGCGATGGCGAAGGTACGGCGGTGGTGATCGCCGCGTCGAGGTTCGGTGATGGCGAAACGGCGGCGCGAGCTGTCGAGCAATCGGCCGACCTGGTGCCGCTGACGATCGATCCGCAGCCGGTCGACATTGTCATCGAGGGCGCCGACGCCGTTCAGGGGTACCAGTACGTCAGTCTCAACTCGGCCGACGGCGCGGTCGACAGCTTCCGCGGCGTGATGCAGGTCGGCTCGACCATGGTGGTGGTCGATGTCCAGGGCGCCGCATCGGTGGAGGTCGCGCAGGCTGCGGTCACGGACCTGCTGACGGCGCAGGTGGCCTGCTCGGGAGGCACCTGCGAGCTCCCGGAGGTCGACCTGGGAGCGTAGGGCAGTTCGACCCGACACCGTTTGTCGTGCGTCCAATTCATCCACCGTTACGCGGTGTGCCCCGACCCCTGCTGGTTGCTGATCAGGTTTCCGGGGTCGGGGTTGAGGGCGGCGGAGTGCCGGGCAGGAGGACGCGGGCCGAGTGGGTGGCCTGCATGTCGCTGACGACCGAGGTTCGCTGAGCGTCGCGCGCCTTGCCTCGCTCCGCGTCGCGGCTGGTGCCCCCGGCGCAGCCGGCAAGTGTCCCGATCACCACCGACAGCGCGATCGCCGCCGTCACCATCCGGTGACGGTTACTCGCCCGAGGCTCGCGGGGGTTGGTAGTCGCCGAACGCGTCCTGATACTCATCTGCTACCTCAACGGCGGATTTGTGCACGTAGATGCGGGTCGTCTGTGGCGATGCGTGCCCGAGGATCGTCTGGACCGTCGACTCGCGCACGCGCCGGCGGACCAGCTCGGTCGCCAGCCCGTGGCGGAACGAGTGCGGCGTGACGACACTCTCGATACCGAGCTCGGCGCAAATCTCCGAGATGATGTGTTCAACGGTGCGCGGGCTGATCTGCTTCCCCGGCACCCCCACCTTGTCGCGGCCGCTGAAGGCCGGGTTGACGCCGGAGCCACGCGGCTGGTCGCCTCGGGCGCGCCAGTAGGTCGTCAGCGCGCCAGCCGTCTCGGCGTCGAAGTGTACCGTGCGGCTCTTGCCACCCTTGGCGCGGTAGATGTGCGCGGTGCCATCCTCCAGCGAGATATCGCGACGTCGCAGCGCGCACAGCTCGGAGACGCGGACGCCGGTGCGCCACATGAACAGGATCATCGCCTGCACCTTCAGACGCCGCAGCTCGAGATGCGGTTTCTCCTCTTTCGGACGACTGGTGACGTGGGCCACGATCGCCTCGAGATCGTCAAGGCTGACGTCCGGCGGCGGCGGCGTGAAGCGGGGCATCATCGCGGCGACGCGGACGCGCAGCCGGTCGGTGCTGAGATTTGGATGCAGATCGTAGGCGTTGAGGTAGGAGCAGAGCTTGCGCACGGCCGCCAGCGTGTTCTGGGCGGTGCGCATGGCCGAAACCTCTTCGGGCGTGCGGATGTCCTCCGGAACGAGCACCGAAGCGAAGTTGGTGACGTGCTCGATGGTGAGCGTTTCGATCGGCGCGGTATCGGGGTCGATGCCCTCGTGCCGGGCGAGGTGGCGGAGGAATTTGTTGATGCCGATGCGGTAGGTCGTCCGGCTGCGGGGAGCGAGTCGAAGATCGCCGAAGAAGATATCGACGGCGGCACTGATCGTCAGCGTCTCGGTGGATTGGGCTGGGCTGCTCATGACTACCTCCTGTGTACGTACATTATACGCAACGAGAGGGCCTGTGCCATTCAGGCATGGTGGCCATCGACCGATCTCCCTGGAGACGACACTCCCAGCCGCAGACCCGAATCCCGATATCCGGGCGCATGACCCCCAGCGCCCGTCGCGCCGCCCCTGTGGCGGCTTGCGCTGGAAGTTCATCGCAGCGAAGCCCCGGCAGGGGGGCGAAGGCGAAGAATCTCCTGCCTGCCGAATCGTTTGTCCCGCACGCAAGAGATCCCTCGGCTACGC
>CBFGRG010000219.1:0-5883 GCA_965651105.1 uncultured bacterium
GATGGGGAGACCAAGGTCGGTCAGCGCTGAGCGCAGATAGCTCCCCAGCTCGGCGTGCCTCGCCCACATCTGCTCGATTCCCTCGGCCAGCATCATGTCGAGCGCGACATCGAGCGCCCGCAACAGCGGGATCGCCGGTGTCGTCGGCAGCTGACCGGTTTCGAACCCGGTGGCCATCTTCTCGGCATCCCAGAAGAATCGCGGGAACCCACCGTCCCGTGCCGCGGCCTGCATCGCCCGGTCGCTCACCGCCGCGATCATCAGGCCCGGTGGGCACATCCACGCTTTTTGTGACCCCGATATGACCCAATCGAGCCCCCAGGCGTCGGTTTCCAATGGCATCGCCGCCACCGAGCTCACCGCATCGACGATCACCAGGGCGCCGGCTGCGCGCGCCACCTGGGCGATCTCCTGAAGCGGGTTCGTCACCCCGGTCGACGTCTCGTTATGAGTCACCAGCACCGCTCGCACGTCGCGGTGGTTGGCCATCGTCTCTGCCACCTGCTCGGCCGTCACCGGCTCGCCCCAGGGCACCGCGATTCGCGTCACACGCAGCTCGAGCCGCTCGGCCACGGCCGCGAATCGCTCGCCGAAAGATCCACACACCGTGACCACGACGTGGTCGCCGGGCCGCAGGCAGTTCTGCAGCGCCGCTTCCCAGCCCGCCGAGCCGCTGCCCGACCAGACCATGACCTCGCCCGACGTGCGATGGACTTCCCGCAACTTCTCGCGCATGCCCACCACAAGGTCGATCATCTCCGGGCCGCGATGCGGGATCATCGGCCGAGTCATCGCTTCCAGCACGGCCGGCGGCACCGGGGTCGGACCGGGAATGCGCAACCAGCGTCCGTCGGCGAGGCGGGGATCGGTCGGGTAATCTGTCACGTCGAATCCTTTTTCACATAGGCCGAGACATCGATATTGTCCAGGTGATCGGGATCCTGATAGAGCACGAGATCCGGTCGAATTCGCTCGTCGACCCGAATCAGGCCGACGCCGAAGTGCTCGTGCCAGCGCCGATCGGTCGCCGAGCCGGGATTGAACAGGATCGTTTCGTCCACCCGCTCCAGCAGCGGCATGTGGCTGTGGCCAAACATCACCAGGTCGACCTTGCCGGCGAAGCGCCGGATTGCCTCCGACCTCGCCGAGCGGCCACCATGGCCGTGCAACACGCCGAAGGTGTGCTGCCCAACGGTGAACCTGGTCGTCTCCGGCAGCATGAACACCAGCTCGGGATCATCGTTGTTGCCCGGCACGGCGATCAACGGCGCGATGTCGGCGAGCTCTTCCAGCACCATCCGCGTATTGACATCGCCGAGATGCACGAGCAGGTCGATCTCCGCCCGATCGAAGAGCCTGAGCACGCCGTCAGGGACCGCACGGCGGCCGTGGGGGTAGATATGCGTGTCGGAAATGACGCCGATCGTCAAGGGCGCTTCGAATTCGCGCCGCTCGGTGACGATCGACCACTCGTCGCGATTACTCATCGAGCACCGTAAAAATGAGGCCGGACGCGACGCTGACGAGGATCGACCCAATCAGCGCGCCGAGCCAGGAGACTGCGAGATTCGGCGTGATGTACGCACCCAGCCAGAACATTGACGCGTTCACCACGATCGCAAAAAGGCCGAATGTGAGGCAGGTAATCGGTAGCGTGAGGAACTGCACCACGGGCTTGATCACGGCGTTGAGCACGCCGAGCACCACCGCGAAGAGCAGCACCGTCTCGGCCCGGTCGAACGTGATGAATCGCTCCGAGATCGTGCCGAGCACAAGTGTCGCCACCATCGCCGCGACAACGTACGCAATAAAACGAACCATACGCGGGCAACGCTCCTGTCATTTGCTCGATCGCCCGCGAAGATGGCGGGGGCTCCCAAGGCACAAGCAAGTATAGAGGCGCGCGCCTGTAGCGGCGATCTCGGCAGATTGTGTGGAGGGGGGCCGTCTGCTATCATTAGTGAAGTATTATGTGGAGGCGGCACAGTCGCACGAGCTTAGAGGCAGGATCTGGAATGCGTGGGAAGCAGGAAGCGTTGCTCGGGTGCCCCGTCGCCCGCACGGCCGATCTCATCGGCAACAAGTGGACGCCGCTCATCCTGCGTGACCTCGCGACCGGCGAGATGCGGTTCAGCCAGCTCGAACGCTCGCTCGCCGGCATCAGCCCGAAGACGCTTTCGGAACGACTCAAGAAGCTCGAGGATGCCGAGATCGTCACCCGCCGCTGCTACGCCGAGGTGCCGCCCCGGGTTGAATACGCCCTCACACCGAAGGGAACCGCCCTGCTGCCCGTGATCGAAACGATGCGGGAGTTCGGCACGGCCTGGCTCGGCGATGAATGCGAGCCGGACGCTGCCACCGAACCCCTGGCGACGGCCGCTGGCGCTCCCTGACGTCCGCCCCATTCGGCAACGAAATCCAACTGATTTGGTAAGCTGTCGGCGGCGGACCCGCAACGGTTCCGCCTCGTCATCATGCGACCCCTGAAGGACTCACCGACCATGCTGACTGACGCCTCGGCGCGCCCGACCGATCCTGCCTCAATCGAGGAATCCGACCGGAAGGTCAAGGTCTTCTCCGGCATCCAGCCATCGGGGAACTTCCATCTTGGCAACTACCTCGGCGCGATCCGCAATTGGGTCGCACAAACCGAGCACAGCGACAGCATCTTCTGTGTTGTCGATCTCCACGCGCTGTCGAACAACCCCGATCCCGAAGAGCTTCAGCGGAACATCTTCGATCTCGCCAGCACGTTGCTCGCGTCCGGGCTCGATCCCGATGCCTGCCTGCTCTTCGTGCAGTCGGACGTGCCCGCTCACTCCGAGCTCCAGTGGCTGCTCAACTCGGTCACCCAGTTCGGCGAGTTGCGCCGGATGACCCAGTTCAAGGACAAGTCTGCCGGCAAGGGCGATTCCGTCTCGGCCGCCGTCCTCAGCTACCCCGTGCTGATGGCCGCCGACATCATCCTCTACGACGCCGAGGAGGTGCCGGTTGGCGACGACCAACGCCAGCACGTCGAGCTGACTCGCGATATCGTCCAGCGCTTCAACACGCGCTACGGCGAGACGTTCGTGATGCCGAAGGCCGACATCAAGAGCGAGGCGGCCCGGATCATGGCGCTGGACAACCCCACCGAGAAGATGAGCAAGAGCTCGGGGCGCGACGCCAGCTACATCCTCTTCTCGGACACGCCCGCCCAGATTCGCAAGAAAATCCGCCGGGCGGTCACCGACTCGGGGGAGACCGTCACCGCGGGCGAGGACAAGCCGGCTCTGACGAACCTGATCCAGATTTACGGTGCCCTGACGCACAAGACGACGCCAGAGGTCGAGGCCCACTTCGAAGGCAAGCGCTACGGCGACTTCAAAAAGGAGCTGGCCGAGGTCGTGGTCGAATCACTCGCGCCGATCCAGGCGGAGCTTCAACGCCTCCAGAAGGATCCTGCCTACGTCAGCGGCATCCTGACCCGCGGCGCGGAACAGGCCAACGAGATCGCCACAGCCAAGATGAAGCTCGTCCGCGAGCGCATGGGCATCGGCCGCCCTCGCTGATCGTCTCCATCGAGACAGACACCAAACAGGGAGCCCCGGGCACATGACCTGGGGCTCCCTGTTCTTGGTGTCGTGTTCTCGCGTCCTACGTCGTCGCCGCCTTGGCGCGCTTCTCCATGATCGTGGTCGAGTGACCAGGATCCAGTCGCGCATCCGGGTTGATATACGTCACGGCGTGGTTGATCGCTGTCACGGCCTCGGCCGCCCCATTCGCGATCAGCTTGAACTTCGCCGGGTAGCTGACGATATCGCCCGCACCGAAGACGCCCGGGATGTTCGTCTCCATCGTGATGGGATCCACCACGATCTGGTTCCGTGCCAACTCGAACCCCCACGACCGCATTGGACCCGGATCGGCCTTGAACCCGATCGCACAGATCAGCTCGTCGACATCGAGGTCGGTCAGCTCGCCGTCCCCGTTCTTGAATGTCAACGCCCCGATCCGCCCGTGGTCGCCGGCGCGAACCTGGGTCACCTCGCACTTCGGATAAAAGAGCTCGACCGTCGACCGCTCCAGCTCCTCAACCGTCGCCTCGTGCGCCCGGAACTTCGACCGGTGGATCAGCTTGACGCTCTGCGCCACCGGCTCGAGCGTCACCGCCCAGTCCACCGCCGAGTCGCCACCACCGACAATCACCACTCGCTTGTCGCGGAAATCGTCGACGCGCTTGGCGAAGTAGTGAACGCCCTTGCCTTCAAGCTCGGTGACACCGTCAGCCGTCAGGCGGGTCGGCTCGAATGCGCCCACGCCCGCCGCGATGATCACCGAGCGGCTGCGGCGAATGGTCTTGCTCGTCTTGAGCTCGAACGTGCCATCCGGCTGCGGCAGCAGCTCCTGGACCTGTTCGTTGAGATGAATCGTCGGATCAGAGCGCATCGCCTGCTCGACACAGGCCGCCACGAAGTCCTTGGCCAGGACCTTCGGAAACCCGATGACGTCGTAGATGTATTTCTCCGGGTAGATCGCCGTGAGCGCCCCGCCCGGCTCCTCGAGGGAATCGATCACCTGGACCGACGCGCCGCGAAGCCCGGCGTAGAACGCCGCGAACAGCCCGGTCGGCCCGGCGCCGATGATCGTGATGTCGTACATCTGGTCTGGCTCGCCGGTTGCGGCGGAGGGTGGCTGCATCGTTGTCGCGTCGCTTGCCAAAGGAGTATCTCCTGAAAACGGGCTGTCGGGATCGGAGGCGGCGCTGCCATTGGGCCGAGCACACGCGCGGCGCCCTGCCTGATGATTCTACAACGCCAGCGCCGCCCCTCCTGTCGCTCCCGGCACGCCAGTTTGGGCGCAGCGCACAATGCTTGGACCAGCCTCCCGCGCAGACGTACAATGCCGTCAGTGCCGACCTGTCACCACAGACCATCAGGAGCCAGCCAGTCATGTCCACCGCACCGGTCACGCCGCTCGAAACCCTCATCAGCCGCAAGGGCAAGGACCTCCCTGGGCTCCGGATTGGGGATCCGAAAAAGTCCGCCGAGCTGATCAGCTTCGCCGCCGGGTACCCCGACCGCGACTCGCTCCCCACCGCGGAGATCATCGACGCGACCAAAACCGCGCTGGAAGCCGAGGGCGAGTGGGCGCTGCAGTACGGCCACGGGCTCGGCAATCGTGATCTCGCCGACCTGATCCTCGACAAGCTCCGGCGCGGTGTCGGGATCGATGCGTCGCCGGACAACATTCTCATCACTGCCGGCGCCAGTCAGGCGATCGCGCTCGCGATCGACCTGCTGGTCGATTGGGGTGACACCGTCATCACCGAGGCGCCAACGTGGGCTGGGGCGGTCCGCGCTTTCGAGAATGCTGGTGCCAAGGCAATCGCCGTGCCGATCGACGACCAGGGCACCGATGTCGAGGCGCTGGAGCGCACGCTGGCCGATCTGCGGGCAGAGGGCATCACGCCGAAGTTCATCTACACCATCCCGACCTTCCAGAACCCGACCGGGGTGTCGACCACGCTGGAGCGCCGCAAGCGCATCATCGAGCTGGCGCATGAGTACGGCACCTTCATCTTCGAGGACGATGCCTACGCTGGCCTCCGCTACGGCGGCGAGCAGCTTCCGACGATCTACGAGCTTGACGACCGCGGCACGACGCTCTACTTCGGCACGCTGTCCAAGACGCTGGGTGCTGGCATGCGGCTCGGCTGGGTGGTGGCTCATCCCACGTTGATCAACAAGATGGCCGTGCTGAAAGTCGACGGCAGCACCAATGTATTCGGCACCTATGTCGCCGCCGCGTGGATCCCTGAGCACCTTGATGAGCACATCGAGGAACTCAAGGGCATCTACCACCAACGACGCGACCTAATGCTGGACAAGCTCGCCGAGCATA
>CBFGRG010000220.1:0-5878 GCA_965651105.1 uncultured bacterium
AGACCGAGCGCAGGTGCTGGCCGACGGTGCGCGGGCTGATCGAGAGACGGTCGGCGACCTCAGCGTCGGTGAGTCCGGCCGCCACCAACTGCAGGACTTCGATCTCGCGGACGGTCAGCCCCGCGGGGTGCAGCGACGTGATGCCATGCTGGCTCCGCAGTCGCTCGATTCGCGCGATGAGTGGCCTGGCGCCGATACCGGTCGCAATCGCCAGCGCCTCGTCGGCCAGCTCGGCGTCGCGTCGCAGCTCGGCGAGCGCCGCCAGCGTCACCGCGCGCTCGAACGGGACCTCGCAGATCGTGGCGAGATTGAGGGCTTCGGCCAGGTCCGCCTTCGCCGACCGGTCGCCCCGCTTCGCCGCCAGCTCGCCTCGGAGGCGAAGGGCCTGGATCAGCGCAAGAGGCTGGCGCGGCTCGCTCGCCAGCCTCACCGCCCGGTCTGCGTGCGTCTCCGCGGCGTCCAGGTCGCCCGTCGCCTCATGCCAGCACGCCCATCCGAAGGCGTTTTCGGCCCGCCCGAGGATTGCGCCGGTGCGCTCGAGCCAGCGGTTGTTCGCCCGAAGCCACCGCTCGGCTCCCGCTACATCACCCGCGTCGAGGCAAAGGGCGGCGGCGAGCTGCTGGAGCATGAGCGCATCGAGCAGCACCGCCGAGCCTGGCTCTGCCTCCGGGCCGTCGGGCAACAGTGCGCGAATGTGAGACCACGCCTCGTTCACCTCACCCGTGTGCCGGGCGATGTGTGGGATCGCCTGCGTCACCTGCCGTCGTACGACGTAGGTGCCGAAACACTCGCTGCGCGCGGCGACGCCGAAGGCCTCCTGCCAGTGCCCAGCGAGCATGTGTGGCACGAGCCGAGCGAGATCGGGCGGCACATCCGGCAGGGCGCCCCGCGCGAGCTCGATTTCCCGCGCCGCCTCGCGAGCCAGGCGCTCGCGCCGGTCCGGGTCGTCGGCGTGGTAGGGGATCGCGACAGCGAGCAGCTCGGTCAGCAGCGAGAACGCCATGCAGGCGTGGTGGTCGATCGTGCGGTAGGCGCGGCGCGAGGCCTCGAATGCGGCATGCGCGCCGGCAGGGTCGCCGAGCGTGGCGCGGGCGATGGCGGCCCCGAACTCGGCGTGCCCGAGGTTGGCGATCACCAGGGGACCGAGGTTGGGCGAGTCCAGCGCCTGCCGGTACTCGTCGGCAATCGCCTGGGCTTCCTCCAGGCGACCCGCCTCGGCGACAAACCATGCCTGGCTCATGTGACGGTTGATGTCGAGCGCGACGAGCCGGTCGAAGGTGGCGTCAGGATGATTCGCGGTCCGTGTCTCCATGGTCGGCAGCGCGTCGGCCATCCAGAGGGCATCGGTGGCGGTGATGTGGGTCTCCTCTGATGGGAGCGATCGCAAGGCATCGATGCCAGCCGTCATCGCTGCGAGCCCATCGACCCACTCGTCGGCGAATATCTGCACCAGCCCCTGCGAGTAGGTGCTATCCGCCGCCAGCACGCGGTCTCCGGCATCGGCGGCGAGTCGGATAGCGGTGCGCAGGCTGGCGATGGCGTCCGGGGCGTTGGCATACCGCTGCAGGCGGCCGCAGCGATAGAGCAGGCGGGCTCGCTGAACCTCCGCTCCGGGCACGGCCTCCAGCAATTGCGCGGCGGCGGCGAATCGGTCGCGGGCGGTGAGCCAGGCATAGGCGCGCTGGGCGCGGTCGCCGGCCCGGGTCAGCCACTCGGGCGCACGTGGGTCGAGCGCCTGCTGGTAGTGCCACGCGATAGCGTCGGGGTCGATCTCCGGGCGAGCCTCCAGCGTTTCGGCGACCTGCCGGTGGAGTGACCGGCGGCGACGTGGCGGGATGCTGGCGTAGAGCGCCTCGCGGGTCAGGGCGTGGACAAAGTGGATTTGCGTGCCATCGGCCGATTCGGTGCAGAGGTGCCACTCGATTGCCCGGTCGACCGCGGTGAAGAGCGCATCCTCGTCGGTGCCGGCGATCGCGCCCAGGAGGTCGAGGGGGACATCGTGGCCGATCACCGAGGCGATCGTCAGCGGGTCGCGGATCGCTTCGCCGAGTCGGGCAACACGGGCGTCGATCACCTGTTGCACCAGCTGTGGCACGCGGAGCTGGTCGATCTCGGAGAGGCGCCAACTCCCGTCGACAAATGCCAGCCCGCCGTTGTCCTGTTCCTCGAGGGCTCTCAGGAGCTCCAAGGTGAAGAAGGGGTTGCCTTCGGCGTAGGTGTCGAGGTAGGCGACCAGCCGCTCACGGTCGTCGTCCGGCAGGTCGTAGTGCATGCGCACCAGCTCGTCGAGCTCGGCGGTGTCGAGCCGCTTGAGATCGATCCGCAGGCCTTCGGATTCTCGCACGAGCGCGGGAAGCTGCTGGTAGAAGGGGTTCTGGCGGGTGAGCTCGTCGACGCGGTAGGTCACCAGCACCAGCAGGGGCAGGTGGGCAATCCGCGCGGCGAGATAGCGCAGCAGCTCGAGGCTGGCGGGGTCGGCCCACTGGACGTCTTCCAGCACGAGCACCAGTGGTTGGCTGGCGGTGATTTCCTGGAGGAACCCTGTCACTTCGGCGAACAGGGCGGATTGTGTCCCGATCCGATCGAGCGCCCGGTCGGCGAGCGCCGCCGGCAAGGGTGGGAGGCTGGCGGCTTCGGTCATCTGGCGGTAGCGCTCGGCGAAATCGACCCACAGGCCGTAGGGCGGCGCCGCCATCAGGTCGTGGCAGAACGCGGGCAGCACCAGGGCGCCGGCAGCGCGCGCCTGCCGGGCGAGATCGCGGGCGAGGGTCGTCTTGCCGATGCCAGCCTCGCCGCCGAGGATCACGACGTTGCCATGCCCGGCCCGGATCGCGGCCAGTTGCTCGCTGAGGAGGACGCGCTCCGCCGTCCGGCCGACAAGCGGTGGAAGCGACTTCACGATGCCATGTGCGTGTTGCGTGTGTTCGCCATCATCGCTGCCCGGTCGCGAGCGCAGGCGGCCTCTCATGTCCCACGAATCTCGCCTCATCATATCAAACGAAGAGTTACGTCAATATGGCGCGGTGCCCTCGAACGGGCCAGGGCGTATCGCGACGAGGTGGGTGTCACGTCGCGGTCGGCGAAGTCGTCTACCGGGTGAGCGCGGATGTTCCGCGCAACTTCGTGGACGGGCGCCACCCGTCCTGCCGAGCCGATACCTCGCCGTGGAGGATCGGCGCAGGAGTACCCATGTCCCTCCATCTCACTGACCAATCCGCCGTGTATCGAGCGATTCAGCCGCTCCTCGCCGCCAACACCTACCTGAAGGGCAGCGGGCTGGGTGACGAGCTGATTCACCTGATCAGCATGCGCGCCTCGCAGATCAACGGCTGCGCCTATTGCCTGGCGTTGCACCAGAAGACCCTGCGCGAGGCCGGACAGCGCGAGGATCGCCTCGCGGTGCTGCCCGCCTGGCGCGAGGCCGCCGACTGGTTCACCGAGCGCGAGCGCGCCGCACTGGCATGGACCGAGGCCGTCACCATCCTGGACAACCGCGAGGTGCCCGACGACGTGATCGAGCAGGCTCGAGCCCAGTTCAGCGAGCAGGAGCTGGTGGACCTGACGCTGGCGGTGACGACGATCAACGGCTTCAACCGGTTCAACGTCGCCTTCCACAACCCACCGGTGGCATTCGAAATCGATCAATCGGCGCTCGCCGCCGACTGATCCCGGGCAGGTGCCCGGTCGCGCCGGGAAGGACGGCTCGACGCGACTGGACATCGCCCGATAAGGACCCAGCCCCGTCATCGCGCGACGACGGGGCTGGGTCATTTAAGAGTTGGGGGATCAATTATGAACCTCGCACTTTGGATTGCAGCTGGCCTGCTGGCCGCCGTAGCCCTGGCCGGGGGGCTCAGCAAGACGTTCATCCCTCGGGAGAAGCTGGCGGCCCACGAGGGTGGGCAATGGACCGCGAACGCCAGCGACGGCTTCGTCAGGACCCTCGGTGTGCTGGAGCTTCTGGCCGCGATTGGCCTGATCCTGCCCGCCGTCGTCGATATCGCCCCGGTGATGGTGCCGGTGACCGCCACCTGCTGGGTCGCGCTGATGGTCGGCGCGATGATCACGCATGGCCGGTTCGGTCAGGTTCGGCTCATGATGCTGAACCTTGCCTATCTCTCCATTGCCGCATTCGTGGCGTTGGGACGGTTCGGACCCGAATCCTTCAGCTGACCGCTCCCTTGCTTCCAGACGAGACAACCATCGCAGGAGGATGTCCCGTGGAACACCGTAAACCGCGGCAATCGCCGTTGATGAAGCCGATGAACGCATTCATGAAAGCGATGTCCAGGCTTGGCATTGCGCCAGGTCCGGTCCATATCCTCTCCGTGCCCGGCCGCCACAGCGGGCAGATGCGCGCCACGCCGGTCTCGCCGTTCGAGCTCGACGGTGAGCGATACATTCTCGCCAGCATGGATGACGCCGATTGGGTGAAAAACGTCCGCGTGGCGGGCTGGGCCGTTCTCCGTCGCGGCCGGGAGGACGGGAAGTGCGTGCGCCTGGTCGAGATCCCGGCAGCGCAGCGGCCGCCGATGCTCCGGGCCTACGGTGAGAAAATTCCCGGCGGATCGATGCTGTTCAAGCGGTACTACGGTATCTCCGGCGATCCCGACTCGTTTGCTGCCCTGAAGAACGTGTGCTCGGTGTTCCGAATCGAGCGCGACGTTGCGTAGCATGACGTGGTGGTTGTCACATTTTGTGTGACACGTTCGTCTCCCTGGCAACCGAACGTTTTCGTGGCGTCCGATGTGCTGTCATTCATGCACTGCCACCTGACGTCGACCGACAAGGAGCAGCCATCACGTGATTGCCGAAACACCAACCACCCGCACCTATCAGCAGGTGCAGCCCTATCTCTTTTCCGTTGCCTACCGGATGACCGGCAGCGCCTCCGACGCCGAGGACCTCGTCCACGACGCGTGGATCCGCTATCTCGACGCTGGCTCGCCGCCGGTCGATTCGATCCGCGCCTGGCTGACCAAGGTGGTGTCGCGCCTCTCGCTGGACTACCTGAAATCTGCCCGCGTCAAGCGCGAGCAGTACGCCGGCACCTGGATGCCGGAGCCGGTGCTCACCGGCGCGCTGTTCGACGGTCCGGAGGCGACGGTCGAGCGGCGCGAGGAAGTGTCGATCGCGTTCCTCAAGCTGCTGGATCGCCTGACCCCCGAGCAACGGGTCGTCTACGTGCTGCGTGAGGCGCTCGGGCTCTCGCACGACGAGATCGCCGGGTACATGGACAAGTCGTCCGCTGCCTGCCGCCAGATCTACCACCGCGCTCAGCGTCGACTGGCCGATGATCGGCAGCCGGTGATCGCGCCGGAGCCCGCGCACCGCGCGCTGGCCGAGCAGTTTCTCGAAGTTGTGCAGAGCGGTGATGTGTCGCGGATCGCCGCGATGCTGACCGAGGACGTGACCGTGGTGGGCGACGCCGGACCTGGCCGCCCGGCGCCGAAGCGGCCGATCACCGGCATCGCGGAGGTGTCGCGCGTGGTTGCCGGCTACCTGAGCGCGACCCTGGCCAGGGCGCAGGCGATGCGGTTCACCATCGCCGACCTCAACGGCGCGCCGGCTCTCGTCGCCATCGACGGCGACCAGCTGGCGGCCGTGCTGGCGCTCGATGCCCGCGGCGACCGCATCGCGGCATTCCGTGGCGTGCAGGACCCGCCCAAGCTGGCCTGGCTCGCCCGCGAGATGAATCTCCAGCCACCGGCCGACCTGAACCGAAGCCAGGCCTGAGCGGGAGCACCCGGAAGCGTTGATTCCCGCAAGGGTGAACGCTTCCGGGTGCGAGCCGACTCCCGACGAAGGTGGTCAAGGAATATCGTTGGACGAGAGAAGGGTGGCCCGGGCGATGTTGCCCGGGCACCGTGTCGCCAGC
>CBFGRG010000221.1:0-5862 GCA_965651105.1 uncultured bacterium
GTGTGAATTGGAGTGGATCATACCAGCGGTCTGAACTCTGTCAACACGTTTTCGCGGGAAATCGAAACCGGCGGGGACTCGTCTGCACCGCAGCGGCGCCCCGCCACCAACGGCCCCCCATGCTTTCGGGTGGCGCCCGGTCCGGTAACCGAGGAAAACGAGCCGAACGAGTCGATCCGCCGTCAGGTGGCCAACGACGTCGTATACCCGAAACGTGGCCATCTGGGCCGGGTGAGCGCGCGATGCCCCGGGCGCATCAACGGGCCGGCACTACGGGGTGGCAGCCTGAAGGATTCCCCACTGATCCGGAGAAAGCATGCCGGTCGGGGTTCAGGTGGCCACCGGCCAGGTTGTTGCCTTGGCCACCTGGAAGCTACCGGATCGGCTGGTCGATGACCCCAGCCTGCAGCGCGCGGACATCGGTGGGGACCGGCGGGCCGTGGCGGTGGGGAGTGGGACCCTCGTCGTCCCGATCCGGCTCCCGCTTCTGGCGGCGCTTGCGCCTGCGACGGCGCTGCTGCCATGTGGCGTTGATATACGTGCCGAACAGGATCACGTGGGCCAGCGCGTAAAACGCCGCCACCATCAGCGAGAGCAGCCCCAGCGCCAACCCGTACCGGTTCGAGCCGCCGATGAGGCGGATGTAGACCGGGAACACCAGCGTCACCAGCAGGAACAACAGCGCCGCCACCAGGGCGCCGGGCCAGACATCCATCATCCGCTGGTTGGCGTTCGGCACCAGCCGGAAGATCGTGAAGAACAGCAGGTAGGCCGCGGTCACCGCGATGCCGAAGCCGATCAGCTGCGACTGCCCGCTGACCAGCGCCCACTGCTGCAGGAAGTACGGAAGGTTTGCCTCGTTCCCGACAAAGAAGGTTGTCACGAACGACGACAGCGAGGCGATCACGAAGAAGACCGCGAAGAGCAGGATCACGATGAACCCGCGCTGCTTCTCCTTGAGATACCCGGCGTTGGGCACGCCATAGATGCGGTTCATGCTGCGCGCCATCGCGCTCACGAAGCCCGTGCCGACCCACGCGAAGCCGAGCAGGCCGAGCGCGCCGTAGAGTCCGCTGTTGCGCCGTGCCTCGAACGCGGCCGTGAAGGCATCCTGCGAGGCGCCGCCCCCTGGGAGGATCCACGGAATCGTCAGGATCGCCTGCTGGAGCACGCGGGAGTCCTGCAGGAAGAGTCCGGCGACCGATATCAGCAGCAGGAACATCGGCACCACCGCCACCAGCGCCTGGAACGCGACCGCCGAGGCGAGGTCGGTCGCGTTGGCCTGCTGGTACCCCCGGATCATCCAGCGCACCAGGCGCCTCACCAGCCACGGAGCCCCGCGGCTGGTCGATTCCGGCTGCGCGAGGTGGGCTGGGGGACGCAGCATGGCGTCGATATCGTGCTCGTGCGCGCCGAGGCGGGTTTCGATACCCGCACCGATCAGGATCATGACGTCGCCCCTCTCCGAAAGATACCGCCGATTCGCTGCCACAAGCCCCGGCGCTTCGGCGGGGATGCGTCCTCCGGCTCCGGCTCGGGTGGCGGCGGTGTCTTGACCACCACCAGCGGCGTGAACATGCTCCACATCTCCACGACGACGCCATTGGCGAAGCGATACGTTTCGACGCCCTTCGCCGCGACCCGCTTGCCGGACGGTGGGAGTCCAAAGAAGTCATGGACGTGCGTGCCCGTCAGCTTCACCTTCGCCACGACGGTGTCATCGGCGGCAAGCAACTGTTCCGGCTCGATTTCACCGTCGGGGAAAGCCGCGCGGAACTGGCCGATGAGCTGCTTGAACCCGGAGAGCCCCTGCACCTGCCCCGGTGCCGGCGATCGATCGATGACGTCGACGGCGACGAGGTCGTCGAGCCGGGCAAGATCGCCCGTTTCGTACACGCGGTAGATGTCGCCGACGAGGTTCTTCTGGGTCTCGCTGTCGCGTGACATGAACAGGTCGGCGCCTACCCACGAGAGGGCCACGGCGATCAGGGCAGCGAGGCCGAGGCGGCTGAGGTTGTCCTGAAAGGTCTCCTCGGCGCGGGCCGCGACGGCGTTCTTGGGGATCGAGACGGTGACGAAGGCCGCGCCGCGCGGATCGCTGGACCCCTGCACCTGGATCCACTCGCCGGAGTAGATGCGGTCGGGGTCGTCGTATTGGCGCGCGGCGATGCCGGTCTGGTCGGAGATCATCAGGCTCACCACCGGCTCGTCGCGAAACGACTGCCCGATCACGCTGGGGTCGCCCGGCGATTGCAGCAGGAGCACGCCCTCGCGGTCGTAGACACGGAAGATGGTGCCTTCGGGCAGGTTGGCGATGTTGGCGAAGGTGTCGAGCGCGGCGAGATCGAGCGAAGCGAAGACGATTCGCTCCGGCGGCTGGTCGTCATTTGGCACGGGCGCGGCGTAGGTCACGGTCGGCTCGTTGGAGAGCGGTCCGAGGCCGTAGGTGCCGATCACGAATTCGTTGGTTTCAAACGCCTCCTCGACGAAATCGCGGTCGTTGAGAATCACGCTGAGATCGCCCGCGATGCCGGAGCAGAAGATCGAGCCATCGCGGTTGACGACGCCGAGGTTGTCGAAGGCGCGGTTGGAGTCGAGCAACTCGGCCATCAGCGACGAGCAGGAGTCCTGGTTGTCGCCCCGGACTTCGGGCAGGCGGGAGACGGTGGTGAGCAGGATTTGCGACTGGTCGAAGATGCGGCGCTGGTCGACGGCGGCGAGGCGGACGAGCCGGTTGGCGGTGTCCTGTCCCTCGCTGAGGGCGTCGTTGCGCTGCTGCTGGGCGGTGAGGAAGAGCAGCGCGATGGCGGGAAGCGCCCCGAGCAACACCAGCAGGGTGACGCGCAGGCGCAGGCTCTGGAAGATGGGAAAACGGGCCAGCCATCGCACCGGGGCAAGCAGCGTGCGCATCAGCGGCCCCTTTCCAGCGCGTCGTGCCGGTTGTGTCGCGTGCGCATGCGCAGCCCCGTTTCATGAGTCCCGGTGTCCCGAAGCGCCGATCTCGGAGACAATGTCCGCGACGAGCGGATGCACGTGGCCCTTTCGGGAGTACACACCATGATACAGAGCAATCTTGATGCCGTGTTGCGCGCCATTGACGCCGGAGCCGGGAACGACCTCGATGACCTGCTGACGGTCGTTCGCCAGCCGAGCATCAGCGCCCAGCAGGTCGGCGTCCGCGAGTGCGCGATGCTGGTGCGTGGGTACATGAGCGGTGCCGGGCTCGAAACACGGTTGCTGGAGACGCGGGGCGAGCCGATGGTGCTGGGGACCTGGCTGAAGGCGGGTCCGGACAAGCCGACGATCCTCTTTTACGGCCACTACGACGTGCAGCCGCCCGAGCCGCTGGAATTGTGGAGCTCGCAGCCGTTCGAGCCGGAAATTCGGGATGGGCGTATCTACGCGCGCGGCGTCGCCGACAACAAGGCGCAGTTCATGAGCCACCTGATGGCGATCCGGCACTGGATGCAGGAGGCTGGCGGGCTGCCGGTCAACGTCAAGGTTCTCGTCGAAGGCGAGGAGGAAGTCGGCAGCCCGCATCTCGACGAGGTCGTGGCCGAGTACGCCGACGACCTGCGGGCCGATCTGGTCTACACCTCCGACGGGCCGGTGCAGGACACGGCATACCCGGAGATTTGCTTCGGCGTGCGGGGGATGCTCTACATCGAGCTGCGGGCGACCGGGCCGAGTCGCGATGTCCATTCCGGGCACTGGGGCGGCGTCGCGCCGAACCCGGCATGGATGCTGGTCGATGCGCTGCGGACGATGCGGAACGAGCACGGCGAGATCACGATCGACGGCTTTTTCGACGAGGTGAAGGAGCCGACACCGGCCGCCCGGGCGGCGATGGAGGCGCTTCCGTTCGATGTGCCGGAGATGCTGGCGCGGGTCGGTCTGACTCAGATGTCGCCGCCTGCCGAGCTGCCGTGGGCGGACCGGATCATGGCGCGGCCGACGCTGAATATCGCCGGGTTCTCGAGCGGGTACGGCGGTCCCGGCAGCAAGACGATTATCCCTTCGACGGCGACGGTCAAGATCGATATGCGCCTCGTGCCCGACCAGACGCCGGACGAGATCTGGGAGAAAGTGAAGGCGCACGTCGAGCATCACGCGCCCGATGTCGAGGTCGCGCGGCTGGACGGCGGCATGCTGCCGAGCTACACGCCGGTCGAGCATCCGATGGCGGAGGTGGTCCGGACCGCGGTCGAGCGGGGATTCGGCAAGCGGCCGATCGACGTGCCGCTGGTGGGCGGGAGCCTGCCGGACGCGGTCTGGACGAAGACGCTGGGGACGCCGTCGTTCCTGGTGCCGTACGGCGATCCGGAGCAGGCCAACCACGCGCCGAACGAGTCGTATGCGGTTGAGCGTTACCATCAGGGCATCAGGACGAGCGCGATCCTTCTCGCCGAGCTGGCGGGTGATGGGGCGTCGGCCTCGTGACCGGCAGCTACGGCCCGTGTGCGAAGATGGGCGCAGGTCAGGAGTTTCCGCGGAGGTGGTGGCTGTGCACCCGCTGATCGAGAAACATCTCCACGAGATCCGGGCGCTGTGCCGCGAGTACGGCGTCAGCAGGCTGGAGCTGTTGGGCTCGGCCGCCACCGACGCCTTCGATCCCGAGCGCTCCGACGTCGACTTCATCGTCCACTATCCGGATGACTACGATTACGGTCCGTGGCTCGGTCGGTTCCAGGATCTCGAGCGAGCGCTCGCCGCTGAGCTGGGGCGCGATGTCGATCTGGTCATGACCTCTTCGCTCAGGAACCGCTGGTTCGCGCGCGAGGCAGCGAAGACCCGAACGGTGATCTACGATGCATCCAAAGTCTCCGAAGTGGCTTGACGATATCGTTCGGTCGTGCGAGTTCATTTACGAACACACAGATCGGATGTCGCTTGATGACTACCTCGAGAACCAGCTCGTGCGCCTGGCCGTCGAGCGGAACCTCACCATTATCGGCGAGGCGGCGAGGCGGCGAGCCGGTTGAGGGCGATCGACCCGGAGACAGCGAGCGGTATCACCGACATTCATCAAATCATCGGCCTGCGCAATCGTCTTGTGCACGGCTACGACGACGAGGTGGACAACCGGATCGTGTGGAGGAGCGTGCGGCAATCGATCCCGATGCTCAGGGATGAGGCGGAAGCGCTTCTCGCAACCGAGGATTCCCAATGAACATCGACGGACTCGATGCGCATCACCTGAAGAGGCCTGACGTGCGGGTAATCGCGCATCGGGGCGCGTCGGGGTACGCGCCGGAGAACACGCGCGCTGCGTTCGAGAAGGCGATCGCGATGGATGCCGATGCGATCGAGACCGACGTTCGCCTCTCCGCCGATGGCCACCTCGTGCTGGTCCACGACGCGACGGTGACGCGCACGACAGACGGACATGGCCCTGTGGCGGATCACACGCTGGCCGAGTTGCGATCGCTCGACGCGGGTCGCTGGCTCGGGCCGCAGTTCGAGGGCGAGCGGGTGGCGACCCTGTCGGATCTGATCGAGGAGTTCGTGCCGCGCATCCCGGCGGTGCTGGAGATCAAGGATCAGGCGGCGACAGGACCGGCCATCGAGGCGATCCTGATGGCCGGAATCGAAACGCGAGTCGAAGTGACGTCGTTCCTGTGGCCGGCGGTCGTCGAGGCGAAGCGGCTGGCGCCGGATTTGACCGTTGGCTTCCTGACCCCGGAATTCGACGAAGACATCATCCAGCGTTGTGTCCGGCGGGGCTTTGAGCAAGTCTGCCCGCATGTCGACACGCTGACGGAGGACCTGGTCGCGGCAGCGCACGCCGCGAGGTTGGTTGTGCGGGCGTACGGCATCTCGCGTCGGGAGCAGGTCGACCGGCTGATCGCGACCGGCGCCGAC
>CBFGRG010000222.1:0-5861 GCA_965651105.1 uncultured bacterium
CTGGGCAGCCCCCGATCCTGAGGCCGCCGAACCATCCAGCCTCACCGGCAAATCGCTCCAGATCGGCGGCCTCACCATCGACGCCGACGCCCTGCCGGTTGGAGCGTGGCGCGCCGATATACCGTCGGAAACCGGCTGGTACGTCGCCGCGAGCCTGGGCAGCGCACGGTTCTTCGTGACGAATTCCGGTAACGCCATCACGCGCCTGCCACTCGACGCGACCGTTGCCAACGCAGTCGTCTGCAGTGACGTACACCTCGAGCTCGATGTCGTGCCGCCAGGAATCGACGCACTGCTGGTTCCAATGGAAGTGGCCGATGCCATCCCGGTCGGCCCGACGGTCGTATCGCTTTCGCAAAACGCGAGCACGACGCTTCGCCTGCACGCCGACCGGATCGAGACGCCCTAGCGGTTGCCACCCGTGTCGCGCTGACCGCGACGCCGCTCGCGGGCCTGCTGGACCTCGCCCACCCGAGCCGGAGCCTCTCGCGGCGGCACGCCGGGGGCATCGCCCGGCCAGGTATTCGACCACTCACGGTCGGCGCGCTCCGGCATCGAGCCTGCGCGATCCTCCCATTGACGTGACGGCCGCACCTGTACCGGCGCCGATGGTTGCGTCTCCTGCACCCTCGGCTCGACCTTGTCTGGCGCTCGCACGGGCCGCGGAGTCGAGGCCGATGGAGCAGGTTCGTGGACATCGGCATCCTGCTCGCGAACGAATGACGCGAACAGCGCCGACACCACGATTGTCGCCCCGATCACGAGCAACACCATGCCAGCGTCCCCGTCGAGACGCCGGGCAATCCAGGTCCCGGCCACCACCTCGGGCTCGTCACCCTCGAAAAGTTCGTTCCGCAGCCAGGTGAGCACGTAGGCGATACCGACCAGCGCGCTGCCAAAACCGAGCACCGCGCCGAACATCCGGCCTCCCGGACCTGGATGGTAATTGAACGATGAACCAACTCCATACCCGACCAGCCCGGTTCCGAGCACCATCAGGACCACCGACACCGTGAACCGCCCACCGCCATCCGACAGGCTGGTGTTGTCGCCGAGCCAGGTGCCCCACCGGTCGCTCCACTCCAGCGCCAGCAGGATCCCAAAGGTGAGGCCAGCCGCCGAGAACGCCTCGCGCATGCCACCGCGATAGATGCCGATGGCGGTCATCAGCATCACGATCAGCGCCAGCAGCAAATCCAGAAAAATACTCTCGATCATGGGAGCGTCACAATCTCGTGGGATGTTTGCCGGCAGCGCTCACTGTTGGCCGTCAGGCATGCTCCCGGGAGACGAGCCCGCGGAGCGCATTCAGGGGGATATCCAGCCAGTCCGGCCGGTTGTTCAACTCGTAGCGCACCTCGTAGAGTGCCTTCTCGGCAACCAGCAGGCTCAACCCCTGCCGAAATTGCACATCGTCCTCCGCCGCCAACGGCACCGGCGCGGCACTGGCCGCCCGCCGGTAGGCATCGACGTATGCCGACTCGGCATCAGCGAGCCAGGCGCGAAGCACGCCCTCGCGTGCCGGGTCGCGCCCGGCGACGGTCGCAACAGCGTAATCGAGCGACCGCAACATGCCGGCGACATCCTTCAGCGCGGAGTGCTTTGCCCGGCGCTGCGGGATCGGCCGCGACGGCTCGCCTTCGAAATCCAGGATCGTGAAGTCGTCGTCCGGCGTGCGCAGGAGCTGCCCCAAATGATAGTCGCCGTGGACGCGAATGCGAAATGTGCTGACCAGCGCCTGGGCATTCGACATCAACTGCCCCATGCCCTTGTGGATCGCCTCGACCTCGGCTGGCTCCAGCCGCCGCGCCAGCCCTTCGACCGACTCGCCGATCTCGCCGACGATACGCTCGTTGAGCTGGCGCGCATCGCGGTCCTCGAACGGCACCGGCGCGAACGCTTCATCGGTGGCATCGGCGGCGAGAGCGACGTGCATCTCGCCCGTTCGCCGGCCGAGCAATGCCACCGCGTCTACCAGGCGATCATGGGACTCCGTGTCGAGCCGCGAGAGCTGATCGAGCATCCACTCCCAGCCGTCGCCGACGTTGACGACGAACTCCTGCACGGCGGCGATCGCGGTCGGCTGACCATCGCGGACGAGATCGATGAGCCCGAACAACCGAGGGGCGTGAGCAAACCCGCCGTGCGCGGTCAGGAACTCGCCTATCTCGAGATCGGGATTGATGCCCTCCCTCAGCTTTCGGAACACCTTGACGACCGCGACATCGCCGAACACGACCGACGTGTTGCTCTGCTCACCGGTGAGCACGCGCCCGAGGATCGATCCCAGCGACTCCAGCAGCGAGTCTTTGCCGATGGACCGCCAGCGCCACGAGCCGTCGCGCTCGAACGAACGGCGCTCGCCGAACCCGCCCACGAGCCAGGCGAGAAACGCCTGATCGTACAGCGCATCGCCGATGCCCTGCGCTGGCCCTTCGCCCGCCGTCTCTGACGTCGACACCAGCGGCAGGAAATAGCGCGCATCCTCGCCCTGATCGTATCGGCATCGGGCGACCACGAGCGCAGCCTCAATTTCCGGCTGGTCCACCGGCACGATCAGCTCCGGCTCGACCTCGACCAGGGACCGTGATTTGTCTCCATACCAGCGGCGACTGGAGATCCAGTCGCCCGCCTCGCGGATGGCGGCATCGACACGGTCGGCAAAGGTCATATCGCCTCCAGAATACGCGGTGCGGCGCCGGTGCCGCCCGCCACGTTGGCGTTCGTTACCCCTGATCCCCGGCATGCTCCAGCCGGAACCAGAAGAAGGCATGCGGCCCCAGTGTCAGCAGGTATGGAAGGGTCCCGATATCCGGGAAGCGAGTCTCACCTATCAGCTCGACCGGCGTCATGCCGTTGAACTCGCTCATGTCGAGCTCGGCGAACTGCGCGAAGCGGCTCAGGTTGACCACGCAGAGCAGCACCTCGTCGTCGTACTCGCGCAGGTAGGCCAGGATCTTCGTGTTCTCCGGATGAAGGAACCGAATCGAGCCACGCCCGAACGCCTGATAGCGCTTGCGGACCGCGATCATCCGGCGCATCCAGTTCAGCAGCGAGGTCGGCAGACGGTTTTGCGCCTCGACGTTCACCGCCTGGTACCCGTACACCGGGTCCATGATCACCGGCGAGTAAAGCCGAGCCCAATCGGCACGACTGAAACCGGCGTTGCGGTCCGGGCTCCACTGCATCGGCGTGCGCACACCATTGCGGTCACCGAGGTAGATATTGTCACCCATGCCGATCTCGTCGCCGTAGTAGATCACCGGTGTGCCGGGCATCGAGAGCAGCAGGGAGTTCATCATCTCGATCTGCCGGCGACCATTGTCCAGCAACGGAGCCAACCGACGGCGGATGCCGAGGTTGATCCGCATCCGCGGGTCCTTGGCGTACTCGAAGTACATGTAGTCGCGCTCGGCGTCGGTGACCATCTCCAGCGTGAGCTCGTCGTGATTGCGCAGGAAGATCGCCCACTGGGTGTCGTGACGGATCTCTGGAGTCGACTCCATGATCTCGACGATCGGCGTTCGCTGCTCTCTCCGCATCGCCATGAACATGCGCGGCATCAGCGGAAAGTGAAACGCCATGTGGAACTCGGGCTCCTCGGCGGTGCCGAAGTACTCCACCACATCGCTCGGCCACTGGTTCGCCTCGGCCAGCAGGATCGCGCCCGGGAACTCTTCGTCGACCATGCGCCGCAGCTTCCGCAGGAACTCGTGCGTCTCCGGCAGGTTCTCGCCGTTGGTGCCCTCCCGCTCGTAGAGGTAGGGCACGGCATCGCACCGGAAGCCGTCGAGCCCGAGGTTCAGCCAGTAGCGGACAATGTCGAACATCTCCCGGTGGACCTCGGGATTGTCGTAATTCAGGTCCGGCTGGTGACTGAAGAACCGATGCCAGTAGTGCTGGCCCGCCACCGGGTCGTAGGTCCAGTTCGACGACTCGGTGTCGGTGAAGATGATCCGGACGCCGCTGTACTGCGTTGGGTCGTCCGTCCAGACGTAGTAGTCACGCTTCGGCGAGTCAGGATCCTGCCGCGCCTCCTGGAACCACGGATGCTGGTCGGAGGTGTGGTTCATCACGAGATCGGCAATCACCCGCAGCCCCTTGGCGTGCGCGGTGTCGAGGAACTCCTTGAAGTCATCGATCGTACCGAAGTCAGGATTGATCGACATGAAATCGGCGATGTCGTACCCGTCGTCCTGGTAAGGAGAGGGATACATCGGCAGCAGCCAGATGCAATCGACGCCGAGGTCGCGAATGTGGTCGAGCTTCTCCGTCATCCCGCGAAAGTCGCCGATTCCGTCGCCGGACGAGTCGTAGAACGACTTGACCGGCGCCTCGTAAAAGACGGCGTCCATGAACCACAGCTCGTCCTGGTTCAGCATGTCTCCCCCTCACCGCCGAACGTCGGTCGTCCGGTGGGCTGCCTGTATGGCCCCGACCGGGTCAGAAGCACGGCTCCTCGTAGTCCTTGTGCTCCCAGACCCGCAGCTCGAAAATCATTGCGGGATTCGTTTGCGGATCAAGATACACAGACTGCGACGATCCTTGCCACAGGAATGACTCGTTCGTGAAGAGCTCTCTCGCCCGAACCTGGTCGTCCGGGGTGGTGCCAAGGATATGGTGCGGCACCTCGATATTGACCTGGTGTCCCTGGAAGGGGTCGAGGTTGACCGCCATCATCACGTAGCTCTCGCGCTCAGGCAACGCCTTGATGTAGCAGAGCACGTTGTCATCGTCGGCATGCAGGAACGAAAGGTTGTCGTACTCCTGCAACGCGGCATGATCCCGCCGGATCTGGTTGAGGCGAGCGATGTAATCGCTGATGTTCCCCGGCCGGTCCCAGTCCCAGACCTTGTACTGGTACTTCTCGGAATTGAGGTACTCCTCCCTGCCTGGCACCGGCGTGTTCTCGCACAGCTCGTAGCCACTGTAGATGCCGTAGACCGACGAAAGTGTCCCCGCCAGTACCACGCGGGACATGAACGCCGGCCGGCCACCCTCCTGCAGGATGTACGGCAGAATATCGTGCGTGTTCGCGAAGAAGTTCCCCCGGAAGTACTCCTTCATCTCCGACTGCGTCAGCTCAAGCAGGTATTCCATGAGCTCCTGCTTGAAGTTGCGCCAGGTGAAATAGGTATAGCTCTGCGCGAACCCGGCCTTGGCCAGCGCGCTCATCACCTTCGGTCGCGTGAACGCCTCCGAAAGGAAGATCGTATCCGGATGGTCGCGCTGAACCTCCGTGATCAACCACTCCCAGAACACGGTCGGCTTCGTGTGCGGGTTGTCGACCCGGAAAGTCTTCACGCCGAGATCGACCCAGTGCAGGATCACCCGCTTGAGCTCGTTCCACAGCGCCTGCCAGTCATCATTCTGGAAGTTGATCGGGTAGATGTCTTCGTACTTCTTCGGCGGATTCTCCGCATACTTGATCGACCCGTCGGGGCGCCGGTTGAACCACTCCGGGTGCTCCTTCGCCCACGGGTGGTCCGGCGACGCCTGGAAGGCGATATCGAGCGCGATTTCGAGGCCGTGCTCGGCCGCCTTCGCCACCAGCCGGCGAAAGTCGTCCTCGGTCCCGAGACCGGGCTCGATAGCGTCGTGGCCGCCTTCGGGGCTGCCGATCGCGTACGGCACGCCCGGGTCGTCTGGCTCCGGATTCAGGGTGTTGTTCCTGCCCATGCGGTTCGTCGTGCCGATGGGGTGGATCGGCGTGAAGTAGAGCACATCGAACCCCATCGCCTGGATGCGCGGCAGATGGGCCTCAACGTCCCGGAAGGTCCCGCTGGCGCTGGGGTCCGTCCCGGCGGAACGAGGAAACATCTCGTACCAGGAGGCGTAGCGAGCCCGCACACGATCCACCG
>CBFGRG010000223.1:0-5860 GCA_965651105.1 uncultured bacterium
CGGCGCGACGGGCGCTGGGGGTCAACGCGCGGTGGTGCCGGTGCGCGGCATGACGCCTCAGGATGACAAGGGGGGTTGGTGCCTGGTATCGGGCGTTGGCGCTCGCGCCGGGTGCCCGGATATCAAAATCCGGGCCTACTGACCGGTGACGTCGATCGCCGGGGACAGTGCCGGACCGATTGCCGCTCGTGGCCATTCGCTCGCCAGGGCCTCCATGTAGACAATGTCCCACCGGCGTCCGTTGTGCAGCCATGCTTCACGACGCCGGCCGTACTCCCGAAATCCCGCCTTTTCGTAGGCGCGGAGGCCGGCGTCATTGAAGGCAAGCGCGGAAAGGTGCACATTGTGCATGCCGAGGTCCCGCATCGCGTGGTCGGTAATCAGTATCACGGACTCGGTGCCGAGGCCCTTGTTGCGGCGTTCGGGTTCGAGGATGCCGACGCCGAGCTCACACGTCCCGTGGCGCTGGTCAAGGTCGAACAGCCCGATGCTGCCGACCGGCGCCATGTCGCTGAGATCGTAGACCGCGAAGGTGACGCGATTGCCGGCCGTCATGTGGTCATACCACCGCTCGTGGTTCGCCTCGGTGCGCGGTTGGGCGTCGGCTCCGAGCGTGCGGGTGGTCGGGAAGTCGTTGATCCACGCCGTCTGCAGCGGGATGAACGACCGGTCGAGCGGCCCGAGCGCGACCTTCTCGCCCCGGATGCTGATGATCGGCGCGTCGCGGTGGCTCACCTTGGCTCGTCCGGCTCCATGACCCGCTGCATCACCGGGCTCTCCCACTCGCTGGCAATGACGTCCATGGCGACCATGTCCAATCGCTTTCCGTTGTGGAGAATCGCCTCGCGGCGGCGACCGTACTCCCGGAATCCCGCTTTTTCGTAGGATCGAATTCCGGCATGGTTCGACGCGAGCACGCGAAGCTGGACATTGTGCATCCCGAGCGCGTGAATCGCATAGTCGGTGACCAGGACAACTGCTTCGGTTCCGAGCCCTTTCCCCCGGCGGGCGGGGTCGAGGATCGCGATACCGAGCTCGCAGGTGGCGTGGCGCCGGTCGATCGCGTGGAGGTTGGTGCCGCCGACATGCGTCATGTCCGCGAGGTCATAAATCGCGAAGTGAATGACGTTTGGGTCCGATGTCGCCCGGTTGTACCATTGCTCCTCCTCGGTGGCGGTCATCGGGCGCGGCTCGATGCCGAGGGTGCGAATCGTGCCAAAGTCGTTGATCCAGCGGGTGAGATTCGGCAGCATCGACCGGTCGAGTGGCCCGAGCCCGACGTTCTTGCCGCGGATGTTGATGATCGGTTCTTCTCGTGTGTCGGTCATGGCTCGCTCTCGACGCGTCCGGTCGGCGCGAGGTCGCGGCCGGACGCGGTACTATCCTTTGGAAACACGCGCCGATCAGGATCCCAGGCAACGTCTTCTCGCATCTTACAGGAGTGAACGATGATCACGTGCCCCGATTGCGGAACGGAAAACGACGATTCGGCACGTTTCTGCGACAACTGTGGTCGCCGCCTCGACGACATCCAGGCCGAATCCGTCTCCGCCACGGCGACGGCCGCGCCCACGAGCGCTCGCGAGCTCCATGCTCGCCGGACGGCTGCCGGGGACGAGGGCGCGCCCCCTCCCTCCGGGACCGCGCTGGCCGACGATGGCCTTCCGGTCGGCAAGGACCTCGATGGGATCCCCGGCGGTGAGCGCCTGCTCTGGGAGGGACGTCCCAGCCGGTTGTGGTCGCCGCGGATGTCGCTGATGAACCGCTACCGCCTGACCACCCAGCGCCTGATCGTGGAGTACGGCTTCATCGGCAAGACAACCGAGGAGATCGAGCTCTACCGCGTGATGGATGTTGGCGTGAAGCAGCACCCGCTGGAGCGAATCGTGAAGATCGGCGACATCTATATCGCCTCGGGTGACGCCAGCACGCCGACGAAATACCTGCACAACGTTCCGGATCCGGAGCGGATCAAGGACCTGGTACGGGAGGCCACCCGCCAGGAGCGCGATCGCCGCCGGGTCATGCTCCGCGAGGATTTCTGACGGCGCGAGGAATCGTGACTGTCCGGCATGCGACGCCGGCTTCCAGAACGGCCCGCCACCTGATATGATCCTCCAGATTGAGGACACATCGGTCAGGATGCCTGCCGAAACGACGCCACCCGCGCGAACACGGTTCGCACGGGTGGTGTTGTAGGCAGCACATGAAGAGGGTGGGGTTGCTGATGCGTTTGACGCGTTTGCCGGTTGTCGTTGTGTTCGCGATTTGCGCGGTCCTGGCCTGGCCAGCAGGTATGGTCGTTTCCCGGGACGAATTGGCCACGCCCGATTGCACCTACGGGTCGATTGGGGTCGGGGACGCCTACTATCCCACCATGGGCAACGGCGGTTACGACGTCCAGCACTACGACCTCGACCTCGAGCTCGACGTCGCGGGTGGCTCGATCGATGCGGCTACAGTGACCATCGACGCGCTGGCACTGGTCGACCTCTGCGCGTTCAATCTCGACTTCGAGGGGCTCACCATTGACGGCATCTCGGTGAACGGCGAGCCGGCCGAACACCAGCGGCGAGGCAAGGAGCTGACCGTGATGCCCGGAAGCGCCCTCCCGGCGGGGACCAGCTTTGCCGTCGAGGTGACGTACCACGGGACGCCACTGGCAGCCGACCTGACGCCGGGTCCAATGGTCACCGATGCCGATCTCGATGCCGGGTTGGGTGGTGAGGATCTGGACGAGTTCTCGGTCGGGCAGGGCGCGTGGTTCGTGGGCGACGACGAGATCTTCATCTTCGGGGAGCCAAGTGGCCATCGCTTCTGGTACCCAGTCAACGAGCATCCAGCGGACAAGGCGACCTACACCGCAACCTACACCGTTGATGCGCCGTTTCAGGTCGTCGCCAATGGCTCGCTGGTCGAACGGGTCGACAGCGGAGGGACACGCACCTTTACCTGGAGCTCGCGCGACCCGATGGCGAGCTATCTCGTGACGTTTCATGCCGGCCGGCTCGATATCGAGGAGATGACGACGTCGAGCGGCATCCCGGTGGTGCTCTCGTTCCATGAAAACGTTCCTGAAGCGCAGCGCGAGATCTTTCGGGAGATTCCCGAGATGGTCGACTTCGCCGAGACCATCTTCGGTCCGTATCCGTTCGAGTCGATCGGGGCAGCGGTCGTGGGTATGGACCTCATGGGGGTGGCGCTGGAGACCCAGACGATTCCCGTCTATGGCTCATACGGGGATGGGCGGGAGGCCGAGCTGCCCGAGTGGGCGCCGGAGGAGCTCGAGCTGACCATCTTCCACGAGCTGGCGCATCAGTGGTTCGGCAACGCGGTTAGTCTTCAGCAGTGGAGCGACATCTGGCTGAATGAAGGCTTCGCGGGGTATAGCGAGGTGCTTTGGGTCGAGCACGCCTGGGGCACCGCTGCGCGCGACGGGATGCTGGCAGACCTGATCTGGGCGGCGGGCTCGCCGGCGACCATCGGTGACCCGGGGCGCGCCGATATCTTCTCCGGCGAGGTCTACAGCCGGGGCGCGCTGACGTTGCACGCGCTTCGGCTTGAGGTCGGCGACGAGGCTTTCTTCGACATCCTGCAAACCTGGGTCGTGCGGTTCCGCAACGGCAACGCCAGCACCGCCGATTTCATCGCCCTGGCGGAACAGGTGTCCGGGCAAGACCTGCGTGCCCTCTTCGACGCCTGGCTGTTCCAGCCCGAGATGCCGGATCTGCATCCTGGTGGCGCGGAGGCGGCCTCGGTGGGGACGATCCCCAGGGCGCTTGCCGCGTAACAGCAAACTGCAACGACCTCCGCGAGGATGTCGCCGTGCTGGCTGCTCGAGGTTGATCCTTCGGAGCCACCGATTTTGTCTTGACACGGTCCTGCAACACCGGGACCGATGAGGTCGTCACGCCTGCAACGGCGGGCGTGAAAAGGTGGTGGGCAAGGAGGGCCGTGTCGGCCAGCACGTATCGGGATCTCGCTCGACTCGGCCGTCCTTCGATTCGTCGGAGTGACGCGCTGAGGAGGCGATCATGGGGACAGCAAGCGCTGAGCACCCACCCGGACCCGTCCTGTTGAGCATTTCCGGGCTGACCAAGACGTTTGGCGAGATCACCGCGGTGGACGATCTCGATCTCGAAGTCCGCGCCGGCGAGGTGGTGGGGTTCCTGGGGCCGAATGGCTCGGGCAAGTCGACGACGGTCAGCATGATCCTCGGCCTGATCCACCCGACCGCCGGGCGGATCGAGCTCTTCGGGGATGATCTCCGCGATCATCCTGAGCATGTCCGGCGCCGGGTCGGCGCGATTGTCGAGGCGCCTGCGTTCTACCCCTACCTCTCCGGTCGCGACAACCTGCGCGCGCTGGCGATCGCCGCTGGTGGTGTGCCGGAGGCGCGCATCGACGAGTTGCTCGACCTGGTTGGGCTGGCCGATCGCGCCGGGAGCCAGTACAAGACCTACTCGCTCGGCATGAAGCAGCGACTCGGCCTCGCCTCGACGCTGCTGACCGACCCCGAGCTCGTGATTCTCGACGAGCCGACCAACGGGCTCGATCCCGCTGGGCAGCGCGAGATCAGGGCGCTCATCCCCAGGCTCGCCAGCGAGGGCCGGGCGGTCCTGCTCGCCAGCCACCTGCTGCACGAGGTCGAGCAGGTCAGCGACCGGGTCGCGATCATTCGCAAGGGCAGGCTGCTGCGCGAGGGGACGCTCGCCGGCATGGTGCGCGGTGGGAATTTCCTCGACGTCGAGGTCTCTGATCCGCTTCGCGCCGCCGATGTGCTGCGGAGCCTGCCGTTCGTGGACGAGGTCGCCGTCAATGGTCGCCGCCTGCAGGTGGTCGCCGCGGCGGAATGCTCGCCCGATGTCAACCGCGCGCTGGCCGCGGAGGGCCTGTTCGCGGCGGAGATCGTACGCCGTCGATCGACGCTGGAGGATGTATTCCTCGAGCTTACCGGCATGCCTGATGGCGAGGAGCCCGGTGAGGCGGCCACGGGAAGGACGGAGCGCGATGCTCGACATGTTGCGTAGCGAAGTCTTTCGCCTGAGACGGCGAGCGATGCCGAAGGTGCTGTTGGCGGCACTGGTGATGACCGTGCTGGCGGTAATGGCACTGACGTGGGGCGTGGCCCAGAGCGGGCAGGTCGATGCGGCGCAGCGGGCCGACCTGCTCGATTCCCTGACCCTGCGCAGCACGCCCGAGGCTGCGTTCGGGTTCGCTGGCATCTTCGGCGCGCTGTTCGGGATCATTCTCGCCGCCAGCATCGCCGCCACTGAATACGGCTGGGGCACGATTCGTGCCTTGCTGCCGCGCGGATCGAGCCGCGGCGCCTACCTCGTGGCCAAGCTCTCCGTGCTGGCGGCGTTCGCGCTCGCGGTCGTGATCGTGACCATCGCGACTGGTTTTCTCGCCAGCGGCGTGGCGACGCTGCTGGAGGACCTCGATGGAGGCATGAACGATGGCTGGGTGGTGGACCTGCTGTTCGGCACTGGCCGCGCCTGGCTGGCGATGCTGCCCTACATGGCACTGGCATTCATGGTCGCCAACCTGACGAAATCGAGCGCGGCGGGCATCAGCATCGCCACCGCGGTCCTCTTCCTCGAGGGGCAGATCCTGATGCTGGTGGCGGCCGCGGGCGGCGCGCTCGAGCGGCTGCCGGAGCTCTTCCTCAGCAAGAACGCCGAGGCGCTGCTGGCCGTCAACACCGACGGCGGGCAGGCCGACTTGCCAGGGGCGTGGCAGGCCGCGAGCGTGCTCGCGCTCTACACCGTGGCATTCCTCGCGATCACGTTTTGGTCGTTCAAGCGTCGTGACGTTACGGTTGGCTGAGTGGCGACTCGGGAACGAATGATTCCGAACC
>CBFGRG010000224.1:0-5857 GCA_965651105.1 uncultured bacterium
GGGGGCGCGGTCGGGTTGAGGAGGACCCGCAATGTTGGGGGCCGGCCGCACCAGGGCGGCCGGACGATGCGCTAGATCTTGTCCAGCGCCTGCTCGAGATCGGCAATGATGTCGGCGGCCGTCTCCAGGCCGATCGACAGCCGGATGTAATCGGGAGTGGTGCCCGTCTCGGCCTGCTCTTCTTCGGTGAGCTGCGAGTGGGTGGTGGTCGCCGGGTGGATGATGAGCGACTTGGCGTCGCCGATGTTCGCCAGGTGCGAGAAGAGCTTGACGTTGTCGATCACGATGCGACCGGATTCGGCGCCGCCCTTGACCCCGAAGCCGAGGATCGCGCCGTAGAGCTCGCGCTCCCAGTACTTCGTGGCCGTGTCGTAGTTCGGGCTGCCCGGCAGGCCGGGGTAGTTGACCCACGACACCTTCGGGTGCTCGTTGAGGAAGCGCGCTACCTGCAGCGCATTCTGGCTGTGGCGCTCCATGCGCAGCGGCAGCGTCTCGAGACCGATCAGCGTCAGCCAGGCATTGAACGGGCTGATTGCCGGCCCGATGTCACGCAGGCCCTGGGTGCGGACCTTGAACGCGAAGGCGACATTGCCCATGCCGGCGAAGTCCTGGAAGACCTCCCAGAAGCTCAGGCCGTGGTAGCTGGGATCGGGATCGACGAATTCCTTCTGGAAGCGGCCCGAGCCCCAGTCGAAGCTGCCGCCATCGACGATGATGCCGCCGATCGAGGTGCCGTGGCCGCCGATGAACTTGGTCAGCGAGTGCACCACAATGTCGGCACCGTGCTCGATCGGGCGAATCAGGTACGGGCTGGGGATGGTGTTGTCGATGATCAGCGGCACCCCGGCCTCGTGCGCCACGTCGGCGACGGCGCGGATATCGAGCGTCTTGAGATCCGGGTTGCCGACCGACTCCGAGTAGACCGCCTTGGTCTTGTCGGTGATCGCCGCGGCGACCGCCTCGGCGTTCGGCTCAACGAACTTCACGTTGATCCCGATCTTCGGGAAGGTGTAATGGAACAGGTTGTAGGTTCCGCCGTAGAGGCTGGTGGTGGAAACAATCTCGTCACCGGCACCGGCGAGGTTGAGGATCGCCAGTGTCTCGGCCGCCTGGCCGGAGGCGAACGCCACCGCCGCGGTGCCGCCCTCGAGCGCCGCGACGCGCTGCTCGAGCACGTCGGTGGTCGGGTTCATGATCCGGGTGTAGATGTTGCCCAGCTCCTGAAGCCCGAAGAGGTTGGCGGCGTGGTCGGTGTCGTTGAACACGTATGAGGTCGTCTGGTAGATCGGCACCGCCCGTGAGCCCGTGGTTGGATCCGGCTCCTGGCCGGCGTGCAGGGCGCGAGTCTCGAAACCAACCGTCTTTTCCTGGGTCTTCTCGATCGTGTCGGTCATTCCTGAGTCCTTTCCGGATGAGTCCGGTGCCGGCCGATGGCCGGTCGATTCGATCGCTGGTGGTGTATTGCCGACGGCGGTCGGCGCTGCCTCGCTGTTGCCCCGGAGGGCATCAAGCACTCGCGGGCACGGGGGTGAACCCGCTCGGCGGGCGCGCGGATCGTCATGACGACCGCTCCCCGGCCGCCCACGACGCGCGATCCAGCCGCTCGACGAACGGCTCGATGATGGCGTTGAGCTGGTCCCAGTCCTTGAGGAAGCTGTCGTGCCCGTTGGGCGAATCGATCTCCTGGTAGGTCGCATCGGCGCCGAGGCGCTGAAGATTGGCCGTCAGGGTCCGGATATCATCGGGAGGGAAGAGCCAGTCGCTGCTGATGCCAACGAGCAGGATCGGCGAGTCCACGCGCCGCAGCCATGACTCCTCGTCACCGTTGCGAGCGACGTCGTACATGTCCATCGCCCGGCTGAGGTAGAGATAGCTGTTGGCGTCGAAACGCTGCACCAGCGCCTGCCCGTGATAGTGCAGGTATCCCTCGACATCAAAGGTCGGGCCGATGCCCGGATACAGCACCGGACGGCTCGCCGGCGTGCGCCCGAAACGCGAGCCGAGGCTCTCGCGGCTGTGGTACGTAACCATCGCCGCCATCCGGGCGATCGCCAGCCCCTGTTCGGGGAACCCGCCGTGCTCGGCGTAGTCGCCGTTGTGCCAGGCGGGATCGGACATGATCGCGCGGCGACCGACCTCGCCGTGCAGGGCGATCCCCTGCGCGCCGAGCGCGCCGCTGGCGGCGATGACGGCACTGCCGCGAACGAGCTCGCTGTGGCGGGTAGCCCACTCCAGCGCCTGGAAGCCGCCGATCGAGCCGCCAATCGGCACCACCGAGGTGATACCGAGCTCTTCGACCAGCCGGCGCTGGGCGGCGACCATGTCACCGATGGTGATGAGCGGGAAGTGCATGGCCCACGGGCGACCGGTTTCCGGGTCGATCGACGCCGGCCCGGTCGTCCCCTGGCAGCCCCCGAGGATGTTGCTGCACAACACAAAATGCGTGTCGGTGTCGAGCGGCTTGCCGGGGCCGATAACCGGCTCCCACCAGCCGCCTTCACCGCCGGCGTTGCTGTCGCCGGTCAGCGCGTGCAGCACGATCACGGCATTGTCGCCGCGCTCGTTGAGCTGGCCCCACGAGCGCCACGCCACGGTGACGTCATCGAGATAGCCGCCGAGCTCGAGCTCGAGCGGGCCGATTGCCGTGTGGCGCAGGGCGCCATCGTTGCGGTGGGCGGCATCGGTGCGCACCACGCGCAGGTGCCCCCGGCCAGTTCGAGTTGTTGTGGTGTTGGTGGGCGCGGTCACGGTCCACCCTCTCGCTTTCGTTCAGGTTCGAGGAGAGGAAGGGAGTACTCCGGCCCGGTATGGCGAGCAAAAAACACCCCTTGCACGAATGCAGGGGGCGTGTATCCTCGCCATCCCTTATCTTGCAGATCTCTCTGCCGGAGTTGGCACCTTACGCGCGTTGACGCGTCGCAGGCTGCCGGGCTTCACAGGGCCGATTCCCTCCACCTCTCTGGATAAGGCAGTGCTCTTCGGTTGTTGGGAACCATGCTACGAGGCAGCCGTCCCTGGTGTCAAGTGGAATTCTTCACAAAGTCGCATCGAACCGCGTTTCGGACATGATTTGGCACGAACCCTGCGGTGTGTCGATGCATGTCTGGTGCCTATGGATACCGTTGACGTCCAGTCGACATGTATCCTGTCGGTATACAGCGAAAAACGCCGAACGTGAAGAGGAGCGGCAGCATGAAGGATTACGCCACTCGCACGACGCGCAACGATGTGGGATCGAGGATGGACTGGGTCCGGATCAGCGTGCTGGCCGGATTCATCGCGACCTTCGCCATGTCGGTCATCCTGGCCGGCTCCTACCTGCTGGCAGACCTCATCGGCGACCCCAACGGCGGCCGGTTCGCCCAATGGATGGAAAATCTCTCCCACAACCGGATCGTCGATCGCGTCGGTGACGCCTTCCTGATCGGGCTCGTGCTCAATCTCGTCATTGGCGTGGCGTGGGCGCTGATCTATGCCCGCTTCGTCGAGCCGATGTTCGAAACCGCTGGCATCGCCAAGGGAATGCTGTTCTCGCTGATCCCGTTCGCCCTGTCGGTCGCGGTGGTGTTCCCGATGATGGACGCCGGCTTCCTTGGCGCCGATCTTGGCGCCGGCCCGATGCCGTTCATCGGCAACCTCATCGCTCACCTCGTCTATGGCGCCGTGCTCGGCTTTGTTTACGCGATCGAAGAAGAGCGTGGCATTCCGGACAGCGCGAGTGACCGCGAGGCGAACGCGACCGCCGAGATGGGCGCCGCCGCGGGCGTGATCATCGGCGGCGTGGTCGGTGCAATCGGCGGCTGGCTGGTGGCGCCGACAATGGACAACCTCGCCGATCGTCCGGTATTCACGCTGGCCGGCATCCTTGTCGGCGCGGCAGCGGGTGCATCGGCCGGGTCGATGCTGGCCATGCGAGCCAGCGAGGACGATGCCCGCGAGCACCGCCCACAGGGCGCGTAGCGCACCCCGAAGAGAAACCGAATTCCAGCAACCCCTCCCCTCATCCAAACGGGAGGGGTTGCTTCACGCGCGCCAGGCGACACCCGTTCAACGGGTCACCGGTTCATGAGCGCCGGCATTCGGGCGGTGGTCACCGGATCTCTTCGATCCTGCTTATGCGGCGATGACCTCCGCGTGGAGCTCGCGCAGCAGCGCAATCGCCGTCGCCGCGGATTCCGGGGTGAGGTCGCGGCACTCGATGCTCAGGCGACCATCGTATCCGGCCTGATGCAGCGCCGTCAGGAATGCGACATAGGTGGCTTCATGCTCGCCCGGCTTCGGGGCCTGCCGTTCACCCGGCTCTGCGATGTGCGCGTGGAGCAACAGCGCCCCGGCGGCGGCCGTGCCTTCCAGTGACTCGTTCTCCTGGGTCACATGGTAGAGGTCGGAGAGCACCCCCAGGCGCGGATGCCGCAGGCTGGTCGCGATGGCGGTCGCCTCGACGACGCTGTTGACGAGGTTCGTCTCCGACCATTTGAGCGGTTCCAGCGCAAGCTCGATCTGCGTCGCCTCCGCGACATCGGCCGCGCGCTCACAAAGCGCCCGGAAGGCATTCGTCGCCTCGTCAACCGGCCACCGTTCCGGGATCGCTCGTGAGGGACCACTGCCGAAGACGACCACCTCTCCACCAAGCCGGGCCGCCCTGGAAAAGGCTCGCGTCACGTAGGCCATGAACCCTTCCGGGTCGGCATTGGGACCGACGATCTTCAGCGAGGCCGGCAGGATGGCGTTCCATGCTTCCGGCACGACCGGCAGCCCTTCCGCCAGCTCGACCAGATCATCGAATTCGGCGTCATCCATGACGCCAACGGTCCGGCTCATTGGCCACTCGACGTAGTCAATCCCGGCATCGAGATACGCCGCCGTTTCCTCGGGCGACACGCACACCCCGAATCGCATGGAACCTCCCTGCATTACGCCCAGGCGATGCCCTCTTCCCCGAGGATCGCCGTGAAGCGCTGAGTTGCGAGCCGGAACAGCTCCGGACCACTGAACCCGGAAAACGGACCGGCAACGGCGAGATGCGGCTCCATCGAAAAGAACCCGTCGAAACCGGAGTCGCGCAGGGCGCGCACGGTCTCCCGCACCTGCCCATCGCCCTCGCCGGCGGGCACGACCACGCCGGTGTCCCGCTTCGCATCCTTGACATGGACATAGGCGATGTATTGCCGCAACTGCTCATAGCCCTCGTCGTGCGGCTGCACGCCGCAGAGGACGAAGTTGGCAGGATCCCAGACGGCCCGGAAAATCGGGGAATCGATCGCCTGGAGGATATCGACGCAGCGGTCCGGCACATCACCGTAGATGTGCCGTTCGTTCTCGTGCAGCAGCGTCACGTTCTGCCCCTCGGCAGCGGCAACGAGCTGTCCCAGCCGGTCGATCACCGCATCGCGATGGCGCGCCGGGTCATCGCCCTCAGGGATGAAGAACGAAAAGATGCGGATGAACGGTGTCTCGAACCGGTGCGCGAGCTCGATAGCGCGATGAAATCGTTCGAGATGCGGCGCGAAATCATCCTCGATACCGATCTTGCCGATCGGGGAGCCGATCGAGGAGACGCCGATGCCGGCCTCGGCGAGTGTCTGGCGCGTTCGCTCGACTTGCTCGTCGGTGAGGTCAAGGACGTTGGTATCCCAGACGCCGCGCAACTCCAGCCACCGCATGTTCTCGGCCCGAAGTGTCTCGACCTGTTCGTCAAGGTCGGGCGAGATCTCGTCCGCGAAGCCGGTCAGGGTCCACATGGCTTGGGCTCTCCTCCTGCAGAAAGGACGTCCGTGAAAATCGCCGCTCGGCGTCGCAGCACAGCAATCGAGGGCCAAGGTCGCGTGGAAGCCGTCAATGTTGCTGCAACCACCGA
>CBFGRG010000225.1:0-5852 GCA_965651105.1 uncultured bacterium
GGCTCTGCCTTCTCGTCGCCGTCGACGCGCCAGTTGAGGCTCGACATCACCTCGCCAGTGAGCGAGGTCGTGACCGCGTCGAAGCGGGTGCCGATGTCCGGGTTGGCATCGAGCAGCTCGGTGCGCACGATCGGAGCAACATTGTATGGCGGCCAGAGCCCGAGGTCGTCCTCCAGCACGACGAGATCGTAGCCACTGATCTGGCCGTCGGTGCCGAACGCCAGCACGACCTGCGCCTCATCGTCGAGCAGCGCCTGGTACTTGAGACCCGGGGCCACCGGCAGCGTTTCGATGTCATTGAACCCGGCAGCATACACGCGCTGCAGGCCAAGCAGACCGTCCTCACGCTCGGGGAAATCCGCCGGCGCGGAGATCGTCAGGTCGCCCGCGATCTCGGCAAGCTGGGAGATCGTCGTGATGCCATTCTCCTCCGACCACTCACGCTTGACAGCGAGCGCCTGGGTGTTGTTGAAAGGAGAGTAGGCGAGCCAGGTCAGGTTGAACTGCTCCTGATAGGCATCCCGGACGATATTGTAGACATAGTCTTCCAGCGAGCCGGATGCCACTGGCGTCGCGCCAGCCGCGCCATCCGCCACCGGTGTGGCGCTCTCGGTACCACCGCCAAAGCCGGCCAGCACTTCCTCGACCGACATGCCGAGCACCTCCACCAGCGCCGTGCCGGTGTACTCGGGGTAGGTATCGATATCGCCGTTGGTCAGCGCCTGGTTGGCGATCTGGGTGCCGCCAAGATTGAGGGCATCCTCGGTCTCGAGGCCCATGTCCTGCAGCACGAGCAGGTACATATTGCCGAGAATGAACTGCTCGGTGAAGTCCTTGGAGCCGACCGTGACCGGCCCATCCTGCGCCATGGCGCTGGTCCAGGCGGCAAGTCCGGTAGCCGCGACCGGCGTCGCGAGTGCTCCCTTGATGACGGTTCGTCGATTCAACATATTGGCGAAGTTCCTTTCGCGTATTGTGAGACGGCGTCTCGTCGTGGGTCCCTTGCCGGGCAATCATGCCACAGGCGGCCGGACCATGCGCTCGAACCCCACGAGAATCACCTCGGCAAGCAACACGAGCGCCACGATGAGGATGCCGCCGGCCAGCAAGTACGTCGTGTCCAGCAGGGAGATGCCGGTGATGATGTACTGCCCGAGCGTCCTCACGCCGATGAACGACGCCAACGTGGCACTCGCGAAGATCTCGACGGATGCAGACCGCATGCCTGCCACGATAACGGGCAGTGCCAGCGGGAAATGCACCTTGCGGAATACCTGCGCAGGGTTCATGCCAACCCCCATCGCCGCCTCCAGCACCGATGCGTCCACCTGCCGCATGCCGGCATAGGTGTTCAGGATCAGCGGTGGGGCGGCGAGGATGGTCAGCGCCAGGAGCGCGGGCCCTTCCCCGAACCCCAACAAGGGGTAGAACAGAAAAATCAGCGCCAGTGACGGGATCACCCGCACCGACGCAATCGCGCCGACGATCTCGGCGCCGCCCTTCGCCATGCGCGCGAAGGCGATGCCAAGCGGCACGAAGATCAGCGTCGCCAGCCCGAGCGCGAGCAGGCTGAGGCGAACGTGACCCCACGTCAGCTCGATTACGTCGTCAGAACGTTCCCGATAGAACGTCAGCACCGCCTCGATCGTCTCCACGCGGCCTCCTTCGTCGCGTCAGATTACCATGCCGGGCATCGGGCGCCGACTTATGTTGACAACCGAAACGGTGTAGAATCCTTGCGGGTCCGAACCGTATTCACCAGACGCAGCTGGCCGGCAATTGTCAGGCGACGCCTGATGTTATGGGTTTCGTGACAGGCGTGACACATTCCGTCGGTACGATTCGTTACGGAATCTCGGGCACCAGGCTCGAGGGTGCCATTTGTCAAACACTCTACAGGGATCAGCCGGATTGGGATCGGTACGAGTCTCCCCCGGCTCAGGAGACAGCCTCTATGCTCGGACGATTTCGTTCATCCAACAACGCCGCCGAGGCGCCATCCGACACCGGCGCCATCATCGCTGCGCGGGACATCGTCAAGACCTACGATACCGGCACGATGCGAGTGGAAGCCCTGAAAGGCATCGACTTCTCTGTCGAGCGCGGCGAGATGGTCGCTGTGATGGGTCCTTCCGGCTGCGGCAAGACGACGCTCCTGAATACGCTTTCGGGGCTGGACTCGATCGACTCCGGCCAGATCTGGCTCGAGGGTCAGGATCTCGCCACGATGAGCGACAAGAAGCGCACCGATTACCGCGCGCGCCGCATGGGTTTCATCTTTCAGGTGTACAACCTCCTGCCAGTGCTCAGCGCGGTCGAAAATGTCGAGTTGCCGCTGCTGGTCGCAGGCGTCCGCCCAAAGGCCGCGCGCCAGCGTGCCCTGGCGGCGCTCGAACAGGTCGACCTGACGCAATGGGCGGGCCATCGCCCTGCAGAGCTCTCCGGCGGCCAGCGCCAGCGCGTCACCATCGCTCGATCGCTCGTGAATGACCCGGCCATCGTCTGGGCCGACGAGCCGACCGGCGCGCTCGACTCGAAGACCGCTCAGGACATCATGGACACGCTTGTCCAGCTCAACCGGGAACAGGGCCTGACGATCGTGCTTGTCACGCACGATCCCAACATCGGCGCCCAGGCGCACCGCATCGTGCGCATGCAGGACGGCGAGATCATCGGCGAGGAACGGACCGAGGCACGGCCGAACAACCACTCCCAGGACGAGCTGGCCGGGGTTGCCACCGCCTGATCACCACCCTCCGGTTGACGCCGGAAGGAGCAACACATGCAGGAACTTTTCGGAATCTCCATGGTGAACATCATGGTGGTCATGCTGGCGCTGTTGTTCGCATGCCTGGCCATCATCGCGTTCATCGCCTGGCGGCGGCCGGTGATCTTCAAGCTCGGCATCCGCAACATCCCGCGCCGCAAGGCGCAGACGGTGCTCATTGTCGTCGGCCTGATGTTGTCGACCCTGATCATCGCCGCGGCGTTCGGCACGGGCGACACACTCAATCACTCGGTGAGCGCCCTCGTCTATCGCCAGCTCGGCCCGGTCGACGAGATCGTTGTCGCGTCCAGCGACGGTGACGGAGAAGGCGAAATCTTCTCCATCTTCAGCCAGACGATCCCCGAGTCGTCCCTGGACACCGTCCGTGAGCTGACAGCGGATCGGGACGACGTCGACGCCATTGGCGGCATCCTTATCGCGCCAGCGCCCGCGGTGAACATCGCCGATAACGATCCGGGCGAGATCACCTCGTTCGACCAGATCACCGACGTCGCGGTGCAATCGGAGCCAGGGGTGCTGGTCGCGGGTCTTGACACCGACTCGTTCGAATCACTCGGTGGCGTGACCGACCTCGACGGCAACCAAGTGGATTTCGGCGCGTTCAGCGACACCGAAGTGCTGTTGAGCGAAAGTGGCGCCGACAAGCTCGATGCAGGCGTCGGCGACAACATCGTCGTCATGTTCAACAACCAGCCGGCGCTGCTCACCGTTGCCGCGGTCGCCGAGGACTCCGTCCTGACGGGCAGCTTCGGCGAGCTCGACGAGCCGGCGATGGCGATGCAGCTGGCGCCGCTGCAACAACTCTCGGGCAAGGAAGGCCTGCTCAGCGGCATCGGCATCTCGAACACGGGGGGCGATCGCGACGGACTCGACCTGAGCGACACCGTCGTCAACGACCTCAAGCCGGAGCTGGCGCAGCACAACCTGGGTATCAGCCCGATCAAGAAGGATTTCGTCGAGCAGGCAGAGCTGCTTGCCAGCATCTTCGTCACATTCTTCATCGTGTTCGGCCTGTTCTCGATCGCCGTCGGCATCCTGCTGATCGTGCTGATCTTCACGATGCTCGCTGCCGAGCGTCGCTCGGAGATGGGCATGGAGCGCGCAGTTGGGGCGCAACGCCGCCAGCTGATCCAGCAATTCCTCTCGGAGGGCGCCGGTTACGCGCTCCTGGCGGGACTCGTCGGGGCTGGCCTCGGCGTCCTGGCCGCGCTCGCGATCGGTTACGGCCTCCAGTCCGCGTTCGGTGAGTTCATCGACATCTCGCCGTATGTCCACCCGCGCAGCATGATCATCGCCTACGCGCTCGGCGTGGTGATCACCTTCCTGGCCGTCGCGATCTCGTCGTGGCGCGTGAGCCGCCTGAACGTGGTCGCCGCGGTGCGGGATATCCCCGACAACTACTCGCCGCGCAAGAACCGGCGACAGCTGCTGTGGGGCGTGATCATGGTGGTCGTCGGCGCGCTGATGATCGTCGGTGCGCAGGGGAACGACAGCCTGGCGCTGTTCACGATCGGCATGTCGCTTGTCCCGTTCGGGCTCGCCGCGATCGTGACCTACTTCGGCTGGCACCCACGCTGGGTGCTCACCGCAGTCGGGCTCTACCTGCTGGTGTTCTGGCTCCTGCCAGAGGATGCCTTCGAGACGCTCTTCGGCAGCTACACCGGTGACATCGAGATGTTCTTCGTCTCGGGTATCTTCATCGTCGCCTCGTCGACGCTGGTGATCATGCAGAACATCGACTGGTTCCTGTCCATCTCCGAGCAGCTGGGTGGCCGAATCAAGGGCTGGCTGCCGTCGATCCGGCTGGCCGCGTCCTACCCGAGCGCCAACAAGGGCCGCACCGGCATGACGGTCGCGATGTTCAGCCTGATCGTCTTCTCGCTGATCGTGATCTCGGTCATCAACGAGAACTTCGCCGCCGCCTTCACCAGCGACGAGGCGACCGCTGGATGGGACGTCAGCATCACGACCACCGCGACCAACCCGGTCGACGACGTCGAGACGAGGCTCGCGGACCAGGGCTACGACACGTCCACCATCGAGAACATTGGCTTGCTGACCACCCCGGATGAAGCGCCCGCGATGCAGTTCCTCCCACCTGGCGAGGAAGAGCCAGGGGGATACGAGATCCAGATCGCCAACGAGGCCTACCTCGACAACGCCGATCTCAGCTTCCAGAGTCGTGCCGATGGCTACGGCGACGATCAGGCCATCATCGATGCGCTCAAGACCGAGCCAGACGTGATGGTCGTCGACTCCTTCGCGCTTGCGGCCAACCAGGCGTTTGGCGGGGAAGCCGGCATCACGCTCGACCTTCCGACCGCAGGTACCTTCGAGGCGCCGGTGGTCGAGGTGCAGTCGCCGGACGGCTCGACGCACCCGATGCGGGTGATCGGCGTGATCGACTCGGCAATCTCGACGATGTTCGGGTTCTACGTCGGCCCGCCGGCGGGTGACACCATCTTCACGAGTGATGGCGAGCCCACCAAGGAATGGTTCCTCCAGCTTGCGTCCGGCGTCGACACGACCGAAGCCGCTCGCGAAACCGAACGCGCCCTGCTGCCGTTTGGCGCCCAGTCGGAGGACATCCGCCAGCAAATCGAGGATAGTCAGTCGCAGCAGCGATCGTTCCTCTACATCCTCCAGGGATTCATGGGGCTCGGGCTCATCGTCGGCATCGCGGCGGTCGGCGTGATCGCGTTCCGCGCCGTCGTCGAGCGGCGCCAGCAGATCGGCATGCTCCGCGCGATCGGCTTCCAGCGCGCCACCGTCGCCCGGGCGTTCGTGCTCGAATCGGCCATGACCGTGATCCTCGGCGTGCTCGCCGGCGGCATCACGGGACTCATCCTCTCGTATTCGCTGGTTACGGGAGACGAGTTTTCCCAGGCCGGTGACTCGACCTTCATCGTGCCGTGGACCCTCATCATCATCATGCTGGTGGGTTCGGTGATCGCGGCCCTGCTGATGGCCTGGATTCCGGCGCGACAGGCGTCGCGCGTGGTGCCGGCCGAGGCACTCCGCTACGAGTAGGGCCAGTTAACTGGGCCAGACGGGCCGCGCTCCC
>CBFGRG010000226.1:0-5851 GCA_965651105.1 uncultured bacterium
CCGGCCACCCGCAGGCGACCCACGACCCCTGGCTTGTGCGCCGAGCTACTCCATCCAGGCCGTGACGGCGTCGACCGGCTTGCGGGCGCGATCCGGCGCGGGCTGGGCGGGATAGCCGACATAGACGAAGCCGAGCACTGTCGCCCGCTCGCTGAGCCCGAGGAACTCGCGAACCTCCGGAGTGTAGGCGACCCAGCCGGTACGCCAGATCGCGCCGAGCCCGAGCGCCTCGGCCGCAAGCAGCATGTTCTGCGTCGCCGCGGCGGTAGCGGCGATCTCTTCCAGCTCGACCACCTTTTCGCGCTCGTCGGGCTCGACGGCGACGGCGATCACGCAGGGCGCGCGCAGCGGCTTGGTGGCCATGCGCTCACGGGCGAGATCCTTGCGGTCCGGGTCCTCCTCGCGGGCGGCGGCGAGATCGCCCATCACCGCGCCCATGCGCTCTCGCGCCTCGCCACGAAGCACGATGAAGCGCCACGGCTCGGTCTGGAAGTGGTTGGGCGCCCACGTTGCGGCCTCGAGCATCGTCCGGATCAGCTCTTCCGGGGGACATTCGGAGGCAACCTTGCTGATGCTGCGGCGATTGCGCAGGGCAGTGAGCAGGAATTCGTCCTCAATGACCATGTCGGTATTCGGGGTAATGGCAGACACGTCCTATGCACTCTCCGGGCTTGTGAATGGGGAATCGGGGATGCGGTCATCGCGACGACCACGGCAATCCCGACCAATCCTATCAGATTTATTGCCTGCCGCTCGGTGCATGTCAAACGCACTGACTTCACCGGGCATCTTGCCGTACCATGAGGACAACCTGGTCACCGCCACGACACCATGGGGTACGGTCATGGATGACGACGCCATTCAGCACCAGCGACGCTCCCTCGCCTCGACCTTCGCCGAGCTGCGGAGCTGGATGGGGAATCCGGACCGCAGCGACACCGCGATTCCGGAGACACCCCCCGAGCATTGCCCGCGCTGCGACGCGATCATGCCACGCAGCACGCGCAACTGGCGCCTGCGGGTGTGCCCATCCTGCGGACTCCACCTGCGCCTGCCGGCGAGGGAGCGGATCGCCACGTTGATCGACGACGGGACATTCCAGGAGCACGACACGGCGCTGGCATCGACCGATCCGCTCGATTTCTCCGACGAGCGCACCTATCGCTCTCGCCTCCTCCACCAGCAGGAACAACACGCCCACCGGGATGCGCTCGTGACCGGCACCGCGAAGATCGGTGGCATCCCGATCACGCTCACCGTGCTCGATTTCACCTTCATGGGCGGCAGCATGGGGATCGTGGTCGGGCGCAAGCTCGCCGCCGCGGCCGAGGCATCGATTGAAGCCAACCAGCCGCTGATCACGATCGTCGCCAGCGGCGGCGCCCGGATGCAGGAGGGCATGTTCGCGCTCTGGCAGATGGGCCGTACCGCCGCCGCGATCAAGAAGCTGCGGGCGGCCGGCGTACCCTACATCAGCGTGTTGACCGACCCGACTACTGGTGGCGTATTCGCATCATTCGCGAGCCTCGGCGACGTTATCCTCGCCGAGCCGGAAGCGCTCATCGGGTTCGCCGGCCCGCGCGTGGCCGAGGCGATGATGGGTCACCCCCTGCCGGAAGGCAGTCACCGGGCCGAATATCTCCTCGCGCACGGGCACATCGATGCGGTCGTGCCGCGCCCCGCGATACGGCAGACGATCGTGGATATCCTCGGGATTTGGCGCGACGCGCAGGTGCTTGGCGAACAGGAGGTGCGATCGCCGACCCCGTGGCACGCCGACCCGGATCGCGACCTGCCCGACGCCTGGAGCCTGACGCAGGACGTCCGCTCGCCCGACCGACCGTCCGCCGCCGCGTACATCAAGGGCATGGTGTCCGACCTGGTCCCGCTGTCCGGCGATCGGCTGGAGGCCGACGATCCGGCGGTGCTCGGCGGCATGGGTCGCATCTCGGGCATCCCGGTGATGACGATCGGGCTCGATCGCGGCCACGACCGCCACCCGGACGAGGCGCCGCTCCACCCGCGGCCGGCCGGATTCCGCAAGGCCCACCGGCTGATGACGCTGGCAGCACGCTGGCGCATGCCGGTGGTGCTGCTGATCGACACGCCCGGCGCGTGGCCGGGCATCGAATCGGAGGAGCGCGGCCTGGCCGCTGCCATCGCGCAGGACCTCGCGCTGCTCTCCGACCTGCCCACGCCGACGGTGAGCGTCGTGGTTGGCGAGGGCGGCAGCGGCGGGGCGCTGGCACTGGCGATTGCCGACCGGATGCTGATGCAGGAGCGCGCGATCTTCTCGGTCATCGCGCCGGAAGGGGCAGCGGCAATCCTTTATCACGACCCCGAACGAGCGCCGGAGCTGGCGGAATCGCTGCGCATCACCGCGCGCGACCTGGAAGCCTTCGGCATGATCGACGGCATCATCCGCGAGCCGGACGACGGCGCGGCGGCCGACCCGGAAATGGCGATCCAGCTGGTCGAGCGTGCGATCGTGGCGAACCTCGATGAGCTTCGGCGCTACGACGTTCGCCATCTGCTCAAGCAGCGCTATGCCCGGATCCGAAACCTCGGTGACGAATACATCAGCGAGCCCTCACGGGCGCAGCGTCTCGGAGGGTGGGTGCGCCGCAAGGTCCGCGGCAACGGTCAACACCCGGCCTAGCCCGCGCTGAGTCGACGGCGCCGGCGCAGCCTTGTCCCTGCCTGCTCGACGGACCCCGCCATCTGTGCCGATGCTCATCCCCAGCCAGCCACCTTTGCAGCGGGCCGGCACCAGGCAGATTCTGAAACCCCACCGCTGCGCCGGGTTATGTCGTACCATCCCACTCATCGCTCATCTTCTTCACAGCCCTGAAGGCGAAGGGCTGGCCCGCAAGTTGCGAGCTTTGCTGTTCTCAGGTTTCGACGGATGTAGAGGGAGCAGGGTCATGGGTGAAGGCAGGTCGACTGGCACCGGGCACGATCAATTCGTCGGGAACGATCGGGTCCTGTTCGGCATCATCTTCGGCGTGCTCGGATTCTGGCTCTTCGCCCAGACCACGCTGAATATCGCACCGGTCATGGCGGAGGATCTCGGCGTCGAGACCAGCGTCATGAACATCGCCGTCTCGATCACGGCCCTGTTCTCCGGCATCTTCATCGTCGTCATCGGCGGTCTGGCCGACCGTCTCGGACGTGTCAGGATGACGGTGCTTGGTTTCGGGCTCAGCATCGCCGGATCGATCCTCGTCGGCCTGGCGCCAAGCGGCGCGCTGGCCGAATCGGTCCTGATGATCGGCCGCATCCTGCAAGGGTTGTCCGGCGCCTTCATCATGCCGGCCAGCCTCGCCCTGATCAAGGCGTACTGGGATGGCGCATCGCGGCAGCGAGCCATCTCCTACTGGTCGATGGGATCCTGGGGCGGGTCCGGGTTCGCCGCGCTGTTCGGCGGCCTGATGGCCGAAAACGTTGGCTGGCGATGGATCTTCTTCGCCGGCGCGGCTATCTCCCTGCTTGGCATGTTCATGGTGCTTGGCACGCCCGAAAGCAAGGCTCCGCCGAAGGCAGGGTACCGGTTCGACCTCACGGGCGTGCTCAGCTTCATGGTGTTCATGGTGGCGCTGCAGGTCTTCGTCACCCAGGGCGGCAATATGGGCTGGGCGAGCCTCCCGAGTCTCGCGCTGCTCGTCATCTCCATCGTCTTCGCCGTGCTTTTCTTCCGGATCGAGTCCGGCAACCCCAACGCTTTCGTCGATTTCGGCCTCTTCCGGAATCTGACCTACACCGGCGCGACGATCTCGAACTTCCTGCTCAACGCCACCGCCGGCATCCTGATCGTAGCGATGACGCTGGTGCAGCGAGGCGGCGACATGACCGCCCAGGAGGCTGGCTTCCTGACCATCGGGTATGGCGTCGCGATCGTTGCCTTCATCCGCGTCGGCGAGAAGCTGCTGCAGCGGTACGGACCCCGCAAACCGATGATCTGGGGATCCCTGATCGTCGGTGTTTCGATCATCATGCTGATGCCGACAAACGTGCTGCTCGATACCTACAAGGTTCTCGCGGCGATCGCCTTCTCGCTCTTCGGTCTCGGTCTCGCCTTCTACGCTACACCCTCGACGGACGCCGCGCTGTCAGCGCTCCCCGATGACCAGGCCGGGAGCGGTTCCGGTATCTACAAGATGGCGTCATCCCTCGGCGCGTCGTTCGGCGTCGCCATCTCGGCGACGGTCTTTACCGCGCTGAGCGAGGGAAGCGAGGCGGTGGACTGGGTCGAAGGCGTGATCAGCTACGTGGGCCGTCAGGACAATGTCAACATTCGGGAGGCCGGCCTCGCCGCCTTCGGTGTCAACCTGGCGTTCGTCGTGCTGGCCATCATCTCGATCATGGTCACCATTCCGGAGCGAACGCGTGAGGGAGACACCGTGACCCAGGACGAGGTGGCCACCAACGATCCCGCCGCCAGCCCGCAGTAGCCATCTGACCTCAGGAAAGGACGGTGTTCGATGACCGCAGCGCTCAAGGCGCTCGAAGCCAGTCGCGACCAGATGTTGCAATGGTTCGAGCACATGCACCGGAACCCGGAGCTCTCGATGCAGGAGGAGCAAACCGCGCAGTACATCGCCGACATCGTGAGCGAATGGGGCTACGACGTCGAAACCGGGGTCGGCAAGCACGGCATCGTCGCCTCGATGACGGTTGGCGACAGCGACAAGGCAATCGGCATCCGCGCGGACTTCGACGCGCTCCCGATCCAGGAGGAGAACACCCTCCCTTATCAGAGCCAGGTGGAGGGTGTGGCTCACCTCTGCGGACATGATGGTCACACCACCATGCTGCTGGCCGCCGGCAAGTACCTCGCGGAAACGAAGAACTTCAACGGCACCGTACGGCTGATCTTCCAGCCGGGTGAAGAGACGATGGAAGGCGGCCCGGCCATGATCTCGGACGGGCTGTTCGAGCGCTTCCCGGTCGATGCGGTGTTCGCCATGCACAACATGCCGGGACTCGAGCTCGGCAAGTTCTATTTCACCCCCGGCCAGATGATGTCGGCCGTCGACAACTGGGAGATCGAGCTCACCGGGAAGGGCGCGCACGGCGCCATGCCGGAGCTGAGCATCGACCCGGTGGTGGCGGGATCGTCACTGGTGATGGCCCTGCAAACCATCATTTCGCGCAACGTCTCACCCCAGCACCAGGCGGTGGTTACGGTAGGGGCGTTCCAGTCCGGCGAGGCGGGCAATGTCGTCGCGCAGTCGGCGATCCTGCGCCTGTCGATCCGCACCACGACGCCGGAGGATCGCGAGATGGTGCTGGACAAGGTCCGGACGCTCACCCGGACCCAGGCGGAGGGGTACGGATGCTCGTACGAGATCCGCGAGGGGATGCCAGGCGCGGTGCTCGTCAACGATCCCGACGAGACACACCGAGCCTACGAGATCGCGCGCGATGCGTTCGGGGAGGACGACGCCGTCTACCCCGGCCCGACCTTCCTCGCATCAGAGGACTTCGCCTTCATGCTGCAGAAAAAGAAGGGCACCTACTGCTTCATCGGCAACGGCGACACGCCGATGGTGCATCACCCGCAATTCACCCTCAACCCGGACATTTTGCCGAGAGGCGCGGCGTTTTGGGTGGCGTTGACGGAGGGGTATCTTCGCTGACGCGAGGTGATGCGGACTCGCATTGACGGGAATGCGCAAGCGACTGGTAGTCCCGGGTCTCCGTGCCCGGGCAATCGTCGCTGGCGTCGACGTGCGAGCCCGCCCACGGTGGGTCGGGCCTACCAGTATTTCGTCGGTGTCGTCAGGCGAACGCCATTCCTGCGTAGCCACCCGGAGAACAAGTCTCACCTTTACCCACATCGTTCACGACA
>CBFGRG010000227.1:0-5842 GCA_965651105.1 uncultured bacterium
GAAGGAGGCGCTGCGCTGGGCCGCCTGGTTGCGCCCGAACTGGGACGCCGGCCGCGCCGCCGCGCTCCTGGACCGCTTCGAGGTGTCGCCGAACGACAAGATCGGCGATCTCTCCCGCGGCCGGCGCTCGGCGCTCGGCATCGCGCTGGGTCTGGCGGCACGAGCGCCGATCACAATCTTCGACGAAACCTACCTCGGGCTCGACGCCCCGTCGCGGTACGCCTTTTACGACGAGCTTCTGAACGACTACATGGCGCACCCGCGCACCTTCATCATCTCGACCCACCTGATCGAGGAGATCAGCCGCATCTTCGAGGAAGTCACCATCATCGACCGGGGCCGGCTGCTGCTGCAGGACGAAACCGAGGCGCTGCTCACCCGCGGCGCGGCGATTACGGGTCCGGCCGATGCGGTCGATCGCCACGTCGACGGCCTCCCCGTGATCGGCCAGCGGCAACTGGGCCGCACGAAGTCGGTGACCGTCTACGCCCGGCTCGACGACACCCAGCGCCGGCACATGCGCGAAGCCGGGCTCGAGATCGAGCCGGTCCCCATGCAGGATCTCTTCGTCCACCTGACCGCGCCGCGAGAGGAGCGCAGCGATGAGCCACGTTGAACGACAACGAACCTGGCGCTTCCCGCGCATGCTGCTCCGGGGGCATATCGCGTTCGGCGCGCTGATGTGGGCCGCCCTGGTGCTGGTGACGCTGGGACTCGCCGTCGGATTCGCGGTGTTCTCCGAGGTTCCCGGCAGTATCTGGGAGGATTCGAGCCAGATTGCCGCGTGGTACGTGGGTGGCGTGTCCGGCTACATCGTCTACCAGACGGTACCGATGCTCATCGCTCACGGCCGCACCCGTCGCGATGTCGCCATCGAGACGGTGGTGTTCATGGGCATCTTTGCCGCCTTCGCCGGCGCGCTCGTCGCCGTCGGCTACCTGATCGAGTACGCGATCTTCGGCATCGCCGGCTGGTCGCGCGAGCTGGAGGGCGAGCAGCTCTTCTCGTCGCATCTGGATACCGGCATGATCTGGCTCCAGTCCTGGCTCACCTTCCTCGTCTGGGCGGGCTCGGGCGCGCTCATCGGGGCGGCATTCTATCGCTACCGGGACACCGGCTGGCTCGCGATTATCCCCGCATCGATCCTGATCGGCACAATCGGGCTCTTCACGCAGTCCTTCTGGGGCCCAATAGGGTTTGTCGTCGACCGGTTTCTCTCGATTGAGAGCCCGTCACTGCCACTCGCCGCGCTGACGGCGACGGGCTGCTTCCTGATCGCCCTCGCCCTGACCTGGCCAATCGTCCGTGACCTTCCGATCCGCAACCGGTGACGCGTCTGCGTCACAACACACGCCGAGAGTCACCCATGGAAACCAACGCATCGACCATGAACCACACCAGTTCCGGACAACGCACCTGGCGCCTGCCACGGCTCCTGCTCGAAGACCAGCTCGCACTGGCCGGGCTGAGCTGGATCGGGTTGATCGGCTTCACGATGGCGGTCGTCACCGGTGTCTCGTTCTATCGCGACATCGTCATCAGCGGATGGGAGGTCGCCAGCGGCATCGTGCCGTGGTATGCAGCTTTCATCGGTGGCTACGTGCTGCACACGTTGCTCCCCCTGCACATCTCGCACGGCCGCACCCGGCGCGACTTCGCGATCGAGGCCGTCATCTTCGGTGGCATTTTCACAACCGTGGTCGCACTGCTGACCACCCTGGGCTTCCTCGTTGAACAGGGCGTCTATGCACTCGCCGGCTGGTCACGCGGGACGCCGAACAACCATCTTTACGCGTCGTACACCGAATACGCCACCATCTTCGCCGAGTACTGGCTGACGGTCCTCGTCTGGACGGCAGCGGGCGCGTTCGTCGGCGCGTCGGTCTATCGCTCGTCGGAGCTTGGCTGGTTCTCGCTCGTCCCCGCGCTCGGCATGGTGGCGATCGCCGGGCTCACCCAAACGAATACGGGCCAGCCGATGGGGTTCATCCTCAACCGCCTGCCCGAGACCGGCTCGACGTCGCTGGTGCTCACCGCGGTGCTCTCGGTCGTCAGCGTCCTGATCGGAACCGGCCTGACATGGCTCACCATCCGGGATACGCCAATGCGAAACGCCTGACCTCCGCCGCGACATCCCTGTAACGCCGACCGACCCTTCGTCGGCCCGACAACACATCGACAAGGCAGCCACGACGCGCGCATCGCGGCTGCCCAGGGCAATCACACCCCAAAAAGGAGAGGTATGCACATGATCGAAGCACGAAGACTCACCAAACGCTATGGCGACACGACCGCCGTCGACAACCTGTCCTTCTCCATCGTCCCGGGCGTCGTCACCGGATTCCTGGGGCCAAACGGCTCGGGCAAGTCGACCACGATGCGCATGATCCTCGGGCTGGACAACCCGACGTCCGGCTCGGTGACGATCAACGGCAAGACCTACCACGATCTCCCTGCGCCGATGCGCGAGATCGGCGCGCTGCTCGACGCGAAGGCGATCCACGGTGGCCGCACCGCCCGTCAGCACCTGCGCTGGGTGGCCAGGGCCGCCGGCATCGAGAAGCGGCGCGTCGACGAAGTGCTCGATATCGTCGGGCTCACCGACGTCGCCGGGAAGAAGGTCGGCGGATTCTCGCTCGGCATGTCGCAGCGGCTCGGCATCGCGACCGCGCTGCTGGGCGATCCCGGCATCCTGCTCTTCGACGAGCCGGTCAATGGGCTCGACCCGGATGGCATCCTCTGGTTTCGCACGCTGGTGAAGCGCCTCGCCTCGGAAGGCCGCACGATCTTCGTCTCCAGCCATCTCATGAGCGAGATGCAGGAGACAGCCGATCACGTGCTGGTGATCGGCCGGGGGCGCCTCGTCGCCGACGCCACCATCAATGACGTCACAGGGCGAAACGGCAGGGGCGCCGTCAGGATCGCATCACCCGAGCTTGCCGCGTTCACACCGTTTCTCGAAACGGCCGGAGCCACGATCCAGCCCGATCAGGACGGCGGCGTGCTCGTCACGGGTATGGACGCCGCCCGCATCGGCGAGCTCGCCGCGATGCATCGTATCCCCCTGCACGAGCTCACGCCGCGTCGCGCGAGCCTCGAAACCGCCTTCATGGAGCTGACTCGCGACAGCGTTGAATACCGCGCCGACGGAACCGCGCCGGACGCCGGCGACATCACCGAAACCGCACGCGTACTGGCCGGACAGAAAGAGACCATGCATGTCTAGCATCACCGCAACCCCCACCCGCGACACTACCTTGTCGACGCCAGCAGTTCCCTTCACCGCCACCCTGGCGTCGGAGTGGGACAAGCTGGTCACGGTCCGCTCGACGTGGATCACGCTCGCGCTCGCCGCGATGCTCTCCATCGGCACCACCGCGCTCTTCGCGTGGGTCACCGGCTGGTCGTGGGGCGAGTGGAGCGCGGCGGATCGCGCCGCCTTCGACCCGATCGAGTTTTCCTTCGTTGGCACGATGTTCTCCACGATCCTCTTCATCGTGCTGGGCGTGAGCATGGTGACCTCGGAATACAGCAGCGGCATGATGCGGCTGACAATGATGGCTACGCCAAAGCGCAGCCGGGTGCTCCTTGCAAAGGCGGTTATCGTCACGGCGGTGATGCTGGTGGTCGGAACACTCATCAACATCGCCAATTTCCTGACAGCGCAGGCGATCTTCGGCGCCTACGACCTTCCCACGGTGAGCCTGGGCGACAGCGATGCCTTTCGCGTGGTGGTGCTGGGCGTCGGTCTCACCGGGCCGGTCTTCCCGCTGATCGGGATGGCGCTGGCGTTCATCTTCCGCAGCACGGCGCTCGCGATCACCGCGGTGCTGGCGCTGATGTTCGCGCCGTCGTTCTTCGGCGAGCTGCTGCCCCGCCGCTGGCAGGAGGACGTGCTCGCCTGGCTGCCGGGCCAGGCGGCCGACAGCTTCGCGATTGGCCACCTCTACCCGGACAGCCCGATGTACCTCGACCCGACCCTCGGGCTGGTCGTCGCCATCGGCTGGCTGGTCCTCTTCATCAGCGGGGCCTGCCTCGCCCTCAACCGGCGAGACGTGTAGCCCGATGCTCGGTGATGGGATCGCAGGGACGGACCTGCCCGATCCGAGCCTGCAACCCCGCGCCTCGTGTGCGGGGTCGCCCGGTGCGAATCACCCACCCTCGGCCTCGATCGGCACCGGCTCGGCCTCGGCGTCATCGTAGATCGACGGCGGGCCACCACCGGCCGCGTTTCCACCAGCCGGCTCGGTCGTCGAACCGGTGTCGAGCGCCCCGACCCCCGGTTGGATCCATTCGATCGGCCCTCGGGCGGTGATCGAGCCGTCCGGACTGACCCAGTTGAAGGACGGCACTCCGCCCCCCTCCGCGAGCCGTAGCTCGAAGGTGCCACCGTCGATACAGTTCCCCGCCCCGTAGGTGATGCGCTCGGTGAGCTCGATCCCCGGCGCGATATGCGACCATGGCAGCGTCCGCACAAGGGTCAACTCCCCACCGCACCCAAGCGTCGGGTAGTCGACGCTGCCGACCACCTCTCCCTCCCTGCCGCCGGTGATGGTGAACGTGATCGGCCAGCTGTTGGATCGGTTCGACTGCGTGCCCGTGCCTTCCCAGGTACCGATGAACGCCTCGATGGCACTTCGGCTCGCCGCGGTCTCCTCGCCAGCAGGCGCGGACGCGGTGCCCGGCTCGACCTCCGGAAGGTGGCCCGACGCTCTCGTCGCGCTGACCGGGCTCGTCCAGCCGAAGGTGATGCCGATGCCGCTCTCCGCCGAGGAGAACGAGAACGTACCGCCATCGATGCAGTTGTCGTGCCCGTAGGTGATGCGCTCGGACGCCTTGAAGCCAAGCCACTCGTCATTCGGATTGATCGAAACGAGCGTAAGCTCGCCGCCGCACCCGAGGCTGGGGTACTCGACGGATCCGATCACGTCGCCGGGCTGGCCGCCGGTGAATGTCACCGTGATTGGCCACGCGTTGTCCGGATTCGTTTGATTCCCGGTTCCCGAGAAGGTGCCGATGTAGTACCTGTGGAGTTGTGTCGTGTCGATGACCGGACCGTCCTGGGTCCCGGATTGCGCCGCCGAATCTCCGCCGGACGGAGCCGACACCGCGTCCGGCGCGACCGGGTCGAGCGTTCCCTCGGCCGTCGTCGTCACATTCTGTCCCTGATAGCTGAAGAGAAGCCGCGTGCCGCCCTCGGCGCCGGAGAAGGTGAACGACCCGACATCGGTGCAGTTCTCATGACCGTAGGTGATGCGCTCGGTGACGTAGATCGTCAGGAAGTTGTCGTGCGGATCAATGGATTCCAGGATCAGCTCGCCACCACACCCCAGCGTCGGATACTCGGCGCTGCCAACCACCTCTCCGGGTCGGCCGCCGGTGAACGTGACCGTGATCGGCCACTGGTTGGTCGGATTCAACTGGTACCCCGTGCCCTCCCAGGTACGGATGAAGAACGAGTGCAACTGAGTGGTGTCGACAGTCGGACCGTCCTGCGTGCCGGGCTGGCTCGTCGAGTCGGTCGCGCTGTCGGGACGGTAGAGCGTCCCGCTGGCTGTCGACGGCGTGCCGTAGGGGCCGATGCCGCTCCACGCGAACTGGACGGCGACGTTGTCGATGCCGGACAGCGTGATCGTGCCGTTGTCGGCGCAGGTCTCCTGCCCGTAGGTCAGCTGCTCGAGCAGCACGATCGCATCGGCGGTGACCTCCTGCAGGACCAGGTTGCCGCCGCACCCCTCCTCGGGGTACTCCGACGTGCCGACGACCTCGCCGACCCCGCCGCCGGTGATGCTGATCGTCACCGGCCACTCCCCGTAGGGATTCTCCTGCACGCCCCGGCCGC
>CBFGRG010000228.1:0-5840 GCA_965651105.1 uncultured bacterium
CGGGCAAGATATCAGATGGTCGGCGGTTCGTCGTGGCCCAGCGCCTGTGGTCAGGTCCCCTCGAAGCAGGCTTGACACCTATCCTGTACGTTCGTATAGTGACTGTACGATCGTACAGGATGGCCGCGAGGTGCGTATGGAGAACCGGAAATCCAGCAGTGCAGCGAGCGAGGAACAGGACGCGCGACAGCGCATCCTGAACGCCGCCCTGACCGAGTTTGGCCAGCACGGATTCAGGGGTGCCAGCATCCGCCGAATCGCGCGGTTGGCGGGAGTGTCCCCGGCGCTGATCCAGTACCACTTCGGCACGAAGGAGGGGCTGCGGGCTGCGTGCGACACCTGGGCGCTTGGCTGGCTCGATTCGCACTGGATCGAGGGGCTCGAGCACGGACGGTATTCCGATCCGGCCTACCTTTCCGGCGCGATGTCCTCAGCCGAGCCGATCCTCGGCTACCTGGTCACCGCGTTCGCCAGCAACTCGAGCGTCGCGTCGACGTGGTACGACCGGGTTCGGCACAGAATGCGCGACATCCTGCATGACGGGCTCATCGGGCCTCCCGTGACGGAGGAGGACGATATCGACGCGGTGTCGGCGGTCATGGCGGCGATGGCGCTTGGTATCACCTTGTTCTACAAGGAGATCGCGCGGGTGCTGGAAACCGAGGATCTTCCCGAGCAGACGATGTTGCGCGTCGGGCGAGCGCGACTGCTGCTCGCGCCCGAGCGAATCGTCGGGCCGGAGTTCCGGGAGCAATCGCGCGCCGGCATCGACGCCTATGCCGAGGCCATCGATGCAGCCAGTTCCGACGACACCGCGAACAGCGACGACAGCACCAGCTCGCCGTTGCATCAGCAACGAAAGGCGCAGGCATGACGAACAGTCCGGCGATCGATGTTCACAACCTTGTCAAGACCTACGGGCCGATCACGGCGCTCGATCAATTCACCATGCAGGTGGAGACTGGCGCCGTTCATGGTTTCCTCGGACCCAACGGCGCCGGCAAGACCACGGCGATACGAGTCCTCCTCGGGCTGCTCCGGGCCGACAGCGGTCAGGTCACGGTGCTTGGGGCGGACCCATGGGAGGACGCGGTTGACCTTCACAGGCGGCTTGCCTACGTGCCGGGCGATGTGAGCTTGTGGCCGGAGTTCACCGGCGGCGAGGCGATCGACCTGCTCGGCCGCCTGCGTGGCGAGCTCGATCCCGCCAAGCGGGAGATGCTTTGCGAGCGCTTCGACCTCGATCCGACGCGCAAATGCCGAACCTACTCGAAGGGCAACCGCCAGAAGGTGGCGATTGTGGCGGCGCTCGCCTCGAATGTCGAGCTGCTCATCCTCGACGAGCCGACGGCGGGTCTTGACCCCTTGATGGAGGGAGTGTTCCAGCAGTGCATCAAGGAGGAACAGGCGGCCGGCCGGACGGTGTTGCTCTCCAGCCACATCCTGTCGCAGGTTGAGGCGCTGTGCGATCGGGTCACGATCATCCGGCAAGGGGTGGCGGTCGAGAGCGGGACCCTCAGTGAGCTGCGACACCTCACGCGGACCTCGATCACCGCGGAGACGGAGCTTTCGGCTCGCGGGCTCGCCGAGCTGCCGGCGGTCCACGACTTTCGCATCGAAAACGGACAGGTGCACTTCGATGTCGACACGGAGCACCTCGACGAGGCGATTCGTGGCCTCTCGGAGCTTGGCGTGAAGAACCTGGTGAGCCGGCCACCGACGCTTGAACAGCTCTTCATGCGCTACTACAGCGAGGAGCCTGCCGAGCCAGAGGCAGTCGGTGCCAGCGGGAAGGTGACGTCGTGAGCACGCTCGCCGAGACAGGTACCCTGATCCGGATGGTGTTGCGGCGCGATCGCGTTCGGCTCCCAATCTGGATTGTCGCCATCGTGGTCACCGTTGTCGGCACAGCGGCGGCCCTGCCGGAGTCCTTCCCAACCGCGGAAGCCCGGCAGGCGCGTGCCGAGTTGGTCGACGGCCCGGCCATTCGCATGCTTGTCGGCCCTGCCTTTGGCACGGATGACTATTCCTATGGCGCGATGTTGCACAACGAGGTGTTCGGCACGGCGGCGGTCGCGGTCGCGTTGATGAGCATCTTCACGCTCGTGCGTCACACCCGGGCCGAGGAGGAGGCTGGGCGACTCGAGCTGGTGCGATCGGCGCCGGTCGGGCGTCATGCCGGGCTGACCGCCGCTTTGGTCGTGGTGACCGGCGCGAACCTGATCATCGGCGCCTTGCTGGCGCTGTTGCTTCCCCCGACCATCAGTACGCTCTCGGTGGAAGGATCCATGCTCTTTGCGGCTGCCGTAACCACTATCGGGCTCGTGTTTGCTTCTGTCGCGGCCGTGATGGTGCAGGTCAACGAGTTTGCCCGGGCTGCGACGGGCACGTCGGCAGCGCTGATGGGGATCGCCTACGCCGTTCGAGGTTTCGGCGATGTCAACGAGAATTTCCTGTCGTGGCTGTCGCCCTTTGGCTGGGGCATGCAGACTGCTCCATGGGTGCTGAACCGGTGGTGGCCGCTGCTGCTGTCGCTGGGGTTGGTGGCGATGCTGGTGCCGCTCGCCTATGCCCTCAGCGTGCGGCGCGATGTTGGCGCCGGACTGACGCGTCCCCGACCGGGAACCGCGCACGCTTCCAGGTTCCTTTCCGCGCCGCTGGCCATGCCGATGCGGCTCCAGCGCGGCTCGATCATCGGCTGGACCATCGGCATCGTGCTGTTCGGGATCGGCATCGGTTCTGTGGCCCCGAGCATGACCGACCTGATCGAAGAGAGCCCGCAGATCGAGCAGATGATCGCGCAGATGGGGGGCACGAGTGCCGATCTGGTCGATGCCATTCTCTCGGTATACATCCTGTTCTTCGCGCTGGTCACGTCCATCTTCACGGTGAGCTCGATCGTCCGCATGCGCTCCGAGGAGGCGTCGGGACGGGCGGAGAACATCCTGGCCACCCCCGTCAGCCGGTTGCGGTGGGCCGGGGAGTATCTGGCGGTGTCGGTCATCGTCTCGACCGCGATCCTGATCCTTGCCGGACTTGGCGCGGGGATCACGTTTGCCACCACCGCTGGCACGATGGAGGACGTGTGGCGGGTGACGGCCGCGAGCCTCGCCTACGCACCGGCACTGTGGCTTACCGCCGGTGTTGCGCTGGCGGTGTTCGGGCTCGCGCCGAAGTGGATTGGTCTTGCGTGGATCGTGCCTGTCTACGCCTTCGTGGCGGTGATCCTGCTGCCGCTATTCGGCCTCCCGGAGGGGTTCGGCGACCTGTCGCCGTTCGCGCATGTGCCGGAACTGCTCATCTCCGATCCTGCTCTCGTGCCGATGCTGGTATTGAGCGGGCTGGCGGTGATCAGCATCGTGATCGGTGTCGGCGCCTTCCGCCGTCGCGACCTGGCGATGTGATCTTCGTGCCGCCGCGACCAACGCCTGCCGCGATGTGACGAGATGTTCACACCTGGTGGTCATACTCGACTGAGCCGCGATGACCGACGCCGGAAGAACGGTTGGGGATTTCGATACGGCCAGCGGATTCGGTGCCAGTCTCGACGGATTGGGGCGAATCCGGAAAGGGTGAGACGCACATGGCACGTGACTGGAAGCGAACACTGGCGAACGCTCCGAATGCGGCGGTGAAGTGGCTGATCGTTCGGTTCGGGCGATCGCCCGGCGGCGCGCAGGTGCTCGAGGTGCGCGGCCGCAAGAGCGGGCAGGTAAGGTCGACGCCGGTCAATCCGCTCGAGCTCGATGGCCGCCGGTATCTGCTCTCGCCGCGCGGTGAGACGCAATGGGTCCGCAACTTCCGCGCAGCGAGAGAGGCGGCGTTGCGCGTCGGCAACAAGAGAGAGCCGATCGTGCTCGCGCGGGAGCTTGCGGACGATGAGAAACGCTCGGTGCTGCGGGCATACCTCGACCGCTGGGCCTGGCAGGTGAAGGGCCTGATCGACGCGCCGAAGGGGGCGTCTGACGAGCAGCTTGCATCCATCGCCGGAAGGCATCCGGTTTTCGAGATCGCGACGAAGAGCCAGGCCGTGTCCCACAGCTCCGAACGAGAGTGAGGTTATTGGGACCGCCGTCGGACGCGGTTGTCCGCCGGCGTCGGACCTGGGGGCAATCGGTCGGTACCGGTGACGGGACACCGATGAGGTGGTCCCTGCTGCGCCGAAGCGTAACCGAAGAATCCTTGACGAATCGCGATTCGGGTATTGACAAACGCCCGGCTGTCCCATAGGATGCCTGAGGTGGGGGAAATCCCCACGACCGAACGATCGACGTGTGGCCACCTATTGGCCCTTGCAGCACCAGGAGGACGACGTGGTGAACTACAACTCCATCAAGTTCAACACCGTTCTGCGCCGTGCGCCTCTGGGAGGCGTTGCTGCATGGGAGGAGTGTGCCCGTCGATTGGAGGTGTTCCAGCGCTGACCCGCTGACCACAATCCATCGCACACGACCACTCCTCCACGGCGCAAGCCGATGAGGAGCTTTTTGTGTGCAGTTTTGCCAGTTGCCGGGACTCGATTGTCAACGCCTGACACCATCTCGACGGAGTGCAAACCGATGTCGATCCTGTTCACCTGAAACCGAGATGCCCAGCAAGGGGCCGATCGGTTCCCGACCACGATCTCGACAGGGCGGCGCGTTTCGCCGCAACGATTCGGCCCGATCGGGCCAACGCAGGAGAGGAGAGGTCATGACCAGGCCAAAGCACATGCTCGCCATGACCGATTCCGCGCGCGCCACGCGCGTCACCGAAGGAGAAGCAATCTGATGCTGATCACGATCATCGCCGCCAGCGGCGGCACCGCAGAAGTGACATTCCCGAGCGCGGGGGCTTCGTTCCCCGCTGGCATCGCCGGTCACCGGCACAGACAACGAATACCCAAACCCGCGGCCATTCGCCGCATGAGGAGCCGTACACCATGGAACATCCCGAGCTCAACTTCCTGATTCAGCGCGAGATCCAGAACGACCGCATCCGCAAGGCGCAAGATCGGCGCCAGATGTTGCAGAGGGTCGAAGTTCATCCGGTGCGTCGGATGGTCGGAAGCTTCCTGATCGCAATGGGGTCGAGGCTCGCTCCGAGCCCGCGACCTACCGCCAGCCGGCCCGCCATCGGTGGCGTTGCCCTGGCCGGCAGAATCGATCGGTAATGCATCTCACAACTCGCGGGCCGGCGCGTCCCTTGGGGCGGCCGGCGCCGCGAAGGGTCCCGCATCGACACGCGAGACAGTACCGGAGGTACAACGATGTCCCTCATGCAAGCGCCTGACGAATCCATCCTCCTGCATCGCGCGATGGCGCGCGAGGAGCACGACCGGAGCAGGCATCCGCGCGCGACTGACCTGCCGTTTCGGCCACTGGCTCCGCTGATGACGATCCGCACCGCCCTCGGTCGGACCCTCATCGCGGCTGGCACGCGGCTCGAGCCTCGGCACGACGGGGCCGACCCAGTGGTGGGTCGCCTGTCGGCCGCTCGCTGATGACGAGCACAGGAGTTACGAGACCGTGAACCAGTTCTTTCACTCCACTGAAAGCATCCGCATCGTCCATCAGGTTCAGGTCGATGCGGAGATTCAGCGGAGCCACCCTGAACACAATCTTCGGTTCCGCGCCTCCGGTCGCCATGGCCTTGTCACCACGGTGAGGCGTGGCGCCGGCCGCGGACTCATCGCTCTTGGGACCTGGCTCGATCCGGCGGCCGGCAGGCAGGCACAGGGCGTTCCCGCACTCCAGGGCTGAGCGCTCCGGCGTGGCGAATCGCACCGCACGAGACCATCGACGCCGGCCTGTCCGCCCGTGTGGGACCCAGGATGAACCTCGACACCTGACATCGCGAGC
>CBFGRG010000229.1:0-5837 GCA_965651105.1 uncultured bacterium
GTTCAGCGCGCTCGGCCCCCTCTTCGTCGATACCGGCGAGGCGCAGCCGATGTCGGCGATGCCCGATATCGCGCCTTCGAGCGAATATCCGTTTGGCACCGACGATCAGGGACGCAACCTGTTCGCGGTGGCCGTGGTCGGGTTGCCACTGTCGCTGCAGGTCGGCCTCATCGCCGGCGCCGTCGCGCTGGTGATCGGCACCATCCTCGGGCTGACGGCCGGGTTTGTCGGCGGCGTGGTCGATGTCGTCATTCGTGGCATTTCCGACATCCTGCTGACGGTCCCCGGGCTGGTGGTGCTGATCACGATCGCCGCCTCGATCGAGGGGGTGATCAGCGTGCAGCTGATGGCACTGGTGGTCGCGTCGCTGGCGTGGATGTGGCCGACGCGCACGATCCGCTCGCAGGTCCTGTCGCTGCGGGAGCGCGCCTACATCCAGATGGCCCGGCTGTCGGGCATGAAAACGCACGAGATCATCTTTCTCGAGGTGATGCCCAACCTGCTGCCCTACCTGGCGGCGAGCTTTGTCGGCTCCGTGGCGGCGGCGATCCTCGCCTCGATCGGGCTGGAAGCGCTCGGGCTCGGCCCGCAGAACGAGCCGACGCTCGGCATGACGATCTACTGGGCGATGACGTTCAACGCCGTGATTCGCGGTCTCTGGTGGTGGTTGGCAATGCCGATCGCCCTGATCGTCCTGCTCTTCATCAGTCTCTTCCTCATATCGGCCGGATTGGACCAGATCGCCAATCCCCGGCTGCGAAAGGCAACCTAATGGCCGTTTCGGTAGCGCCACCGCGCGTGGTTTCCGCCGATCCCGTCCTCACGATCGACGACCTGCGCGTCTATTTCGACACATCCCGCGGGGTGGTCAAGGCGGTCGACGGCGTGTCGTTCACGCTGCGCAAGGGCGAGCGTTTCGGACTGGTCGGCGAGAGCGGCAGTGGCAAGTCGACCACGATCCTCGGCGTGATGCGCATGGTGCAGGAGCCGGGCCGGATCGCCGGCGGGTCGATCACGCTGCATGCCGACGATGCGGAGGTCGACCTCATCTCCCTGTCGCCGGAGGCGATGCGTCGCCGGCGCCTGTCCGATATCTCGCTGATCCCGCAGGGATCGATGAACTCGCTCAACCCGGTGCGCCGGATCGCCGACCACTTTCGCGACAGCATCCAGGCGCACGACCGCTCGAAGCGCATCTCTGCAATCGACGCGCGCATGGTGGAGCTGCTCCGCATGGTTGGGTTGAAGCCCTCGGTGGGGCGGCTCTACCCGCACGAGCTGAGCGGCGGCATGAAGCAGCGCGTGTGCATCGCGCTGTCGATCTGCCTCTCGCCCCGGGTGATCATCGCCGACGAGCCGACCAGCGCGCTCGATGTCGTCGTGCAGCGCCGGGTGATGCAGACGCTGGCGACAGTGCAGGAGCGCGTCGGGGCGTCGGTGATCCTTGTCGGGCACGACATGGGGCTGCTGGCGCAGTTTGTCGACCGGCTGGGGGTGATGTACGCCGGCAAGCTGGTCGAGGTCGGGCCGATCCGCGAGATTTTCGCGAACCCACTGCATCCCTACACGCGCCTGCTGATCGAGAGCCTGCCGACGCTGGAGCAGCGTGGCGTGTTCCACGGGGTGCCGGGATTGCCGCCGTCGCTGCTGAACCCGCCGGAAGGTTGCCTGTTCGCGCCGCGGTGCCCATCGCGGATGGACATCTGCACGCAACAGGTGCCGCCGTTGATCGAGGTCGAGCCGGACCACTGGGCGGCGTGCCACCTGCACCCGGAGCCGGTACGGCGAGAGGGGGTGGCATGAGCGAGCCACTGCTGGAGATGCGCAACGTCACCCAGGTCTTCGGCGATCCGGAGCAGGGCGGGACGGTGGCGCTGGACAACCTGTCGTTCACGATCGACGCCGATGTCGCGTCGTTTTCCTCGGTGGTGGGCGAGAGCGGCAGCGGCAAGACGACGCTGGCGCGGCTGCTGCTGGGATTCCAGCAACCGACGAAGGGCCAGGTGCTCTATCGGGGAACCGATCTGGCCAGGGCTGGATCGTCGGTGCAGCATCGCTTTCGCCGCGAGGTGCAGGCGATCTTCCAGGATCCCTTCGAGGTCTACAACCCCTTCTACAAGGTCGATCACCTGCTGACCGTGCCGATCCGCAAGTTCAAGCTGGCGTCGTCGCGCTCGGAGGCGCGCAAGCTGATGGACGAGGCGCTTTCGCAGGTCGGCCTGCGGCCGGAGGAGACGCTGGGGCGCTACCCGCATCAGCTTTCGGGCGGCCAGCGCCAGCGGATCACGGTCGCGCGGGCGCTGCTGCTGCGGCCGAAGCTGATCGTCGCCGACGAGCCGGTGTCGATGGTCGATGCCTCGCTGCGGGCGACGATCCTCGAGACGTTGCGCAACCTCAATCTGGAATACGACATCTCGTTCCTCTACATCACGCACGATCTCACCACGGCCTATCAGGTCAGCGACAACATCCTCGTCATGTACCAGGGGCGCGTCGTCGAGACCGGCGCGGTCGAGCCGACGATCAAGGAGAGCCGGCACCCCTATACGCAGCTGCTCGTTTCGTCGATCCCGCTGCCCGATCCGGACCACCGGTGGGGGCAGGACATGATCGAGGCGGACGAGGAGGCCGAGCAGGATCTGGCAGGGCGGGACCGGTGCCTGTTTGCCCCGCGCTGCCCGCACGTGATGCCGGTCTGCCGGCAGGCCGCCCCGCCGATGTTCCGGCCGCGCCCGCATCAGGCGAGCGCGTGCTACCTGGAAACCGAGGGGCGGGAAGGCCCGCCGCCGGAGGTGATGTCCGGCGATATCACGCAGGCGTTCGCGCCGGCGGCGACCCAGCAACGACCACCGAATGACCTGCACGCGACAGTTGGCCAGAAGCAAGGGAGGTGATGCCTGCCGGGTGGCGGACGAGCTGCCCGAGTGAAGCGTCGGTGAATTTGTGTCGACACAAACCGTGTCCAGGAGGTAGCGAATGAGCACCGAGTTCGATCCACGCACACACCAGATCAGCCGGCGGTCGCTGATGAAGACGGCGGCCGTGGCGGGTGGGAGCGTCCTGCTCTCGATGCCGGCATTGCCGGAGGTCACCGTCGCCGCGCAGGACAGCGGCGAGATCAAGGAAGTGCCCCGCGAAAAGTGCCTGATCCATGGCATCACCGGCAACCAGCTCACTGACTACAATGCCTTCAACCCGTTCCTGCCTGGTATCGAGACGTCGTCGGGGTATCCATACTGTTTCGAGCCGCTCTACTACTACAACGCCTACGCTATCGAGGGGGTCTGCGGGCCGGACGAACTGGAGTGTGAAAGCGGCTTCATCCCCTGGCTCGCGACCGGGTACGAATTCAATGACGACTACACGGAGCTGACATTCACCCTGCGCGACGGCGTGTACTGGAACGACGGCGAGCCGTTCACCGCCAACGATGTCGTCTTCACGATCCAGATGCTCCAGGAACACGCGCCGACCATGACGTGGTCGATCGACATGCGCGACCGCGTCGCCGAGGTGACGGCACCGGACGACCTGACCGTGGTGCTCTCGCTGTCGGAGCCGAATCCGCGGTTCATGTTCAATTTCTTCGCGTTCCACTTCGATATCGGCATCCCGATCGTGCCGGCGCACATCTGGGAGGGTGAGAACCCGGAGGAGTACACCTTCATCGATGTCGCCAACGGCATCCCGGTGACGACCTCGCCGTGGAAGGTCGTGCTCTCGTCGCCCGAGCAGCGGATTTACGACCGCGCCGACAGCTACTGGGCCGTCGATGCCGGACTGGTCGAGATGCCGGCGATGGAGCGGATCATCGTGCTGCCGGGCACCGATGAGACGAAGATGGTGCAGATGGCCATCAACAACGAGGTCGACCTGACGATCGACCTGCGGCCGAACAACATCATCGCCGTCACCCAGCAGAACCCGAACATCACGACGTGGACCGGCAACGAGCCGCCGTACGGTTACCGCGACTGGTGGCCGATCGGGCTGGGCTTCAATTGCATGCGGGAGCCGTACAGCAGTCCCGAGATTCGCTGGGCGATCAACCACGCGATCGACCGCGAGCAGCTCGTCCAGTTCGGCTACCAGGGCGCGGGCGAGAAGACGCTGCTGCCCTTCCCCGGGTTCCCGGCGCTCAACGAGTATGTCGACTCGATTCCCGAGCTGACGGAACGCATCGACGACTTCGACCGGGCGAAGACCGACGAGCTGATGACGGCGCAGGGCTGGGAAAAGGACGGCGATGGGTTCTGGGCCAAGGATGGCGAGCGATTCCCGTTCATCATCTTCAGCCTGATCCTGTTCCAGGACATCGCCCCGATCCTGGTCGAGCAGCTGCGCCAGGCCGGGTTTGACGCGTCGTTCCGCACGGTGGTCGGGCCGGAGTTCTCCGATGCCGTCTACAGCGGTAACGTCGACGCCTTCATCTTCGGGCATGGCGGCAGCATCCGCGATCCGTACTCGACGATGAACCTCTACCACAGCCGGTACTCGCTGCCGACGGGCGAGCGGGCGACCTACCCGTACCGCTGGGAGAACGAGGACTACGACGCGATCGTCGACGAGATGGCGCTCACCTCGCCGGACGATCCTGCGCTGATGGACCAGTTCAAGCAGGGTATGGAGCTGTGGGTCGAGGGCCTGCCGGATATCGGGCTGGTGCAGTGGTTCCACCGGATTCCGACGAACCAGACGTACTGGACGAACTTCCCGTCGGAGGAGGATCCGTACATCAACTCGGCCTACTGGCACCGGACCGCGCCGCTGTGGATCAACAGCCTCCGGCCGGCTGGCGAGGAGTAGCCCCGTCGGGAGTTGGCATCAAGTGATCGTCGCAACCGTCCCGCGCGTCACGCGCGGGGCGGTTTTTTGCATGTGCATCGGGCCGTCCGGTGGCGCCGCGATCCGAGATCAAGGTGACGTCGCCTCCTGCTGCCGGTCACCGGGCGCTGGCTTCCGCGACGATCTCGTATCCGGCAGGGCGAGCCTTGGGCGCCAGGCCAGCGGGAGACGGCGGGTGCAGGAGAGTCCTTGTTGCCTTGGAGCCGTTTTCAGGAAGGTTGAGGGGCGGTCCTGCCCGATCGGCGTGACTTCGGCAAGCTCAGCCCAGGCTTCGGCGAGGGCTGTAGCCCCGCACCCTGTGTCTTATCTTTACCCACAATCCGAGGGCCGGGAGGAGGAGACGTGCCGTTGACAGGCTCCGGCCAGCCTTTGACCCCACGCACCCCCCACCATCCCTGCCTCCGTCATGCGCGGTCCCTCTCCGGACATTGGTCGCCCCGACAGGGCGACGCAAACAAGATGGGGCCAGGGGGAGCTGGTGCGCTCCGGGGACGATCCCGACGACGCAGTCGACTCTTGTCCGCAACGCTCCATGCCATCCGGAGCGACGGTGTACAGCCGAATGATCACTTGCGCCCGGGGGTGCGGTGGTCACCAGTGTCCGATTCCCTCCCCCTATAAACGCTGTCATCCTGAGCGCAGGTGCATAGCACCGGAGCCGAAGGATCTCTGGCGCTCGGGACAGGCTATCCGGCAGGCACGAGATCCTTCGACTTCGCCCCCTGCGGGGGCTCCGCTCAGGATGACAACGTTTGTTGGTAGCGGGAATCGAACACCGGTTGCTACGCACTGCCATCGGGTGCCGTGCCCCTCGTGCGCAGGGTCGCGGCCGCCTTCCTCGCTGAAACGCAAAACCCACCGCCCCCGTGTCATCCTGAGCGGAACGCCCGAAGGGCGTGGAGTCGAAGGATCTCTGGCGCTCGGGACAGACTATCCGGCACGCCAGAGATCCTTCGGCTCCGATGCTGTGCCCCGTCGCTCAGGATGACACG
>CBFGRG010000230.1:0-5832 GCA_965651105.1 uncultured bacterium
GTGACTGGAGTTCAGACGTGTGCTCTTCCGATCTCCAACGAGCTACTGGGTAATCGTGGTCGTCTCGTCGATCCCCGGGTAGAGGTTGATCACGGCCGTGAGATCGTGCCCGAAGTCGACCGCTTCGGAACGCGCGTAGACCTGGTTCACCAGCAGGATGCCGAAGCCGGCGAAGTTCTCCAGGATCTCGATGTTCGCCTGCCGCCAGAGCTCGGCCTGCTCGTCCGCGTCCGTCGTTTCCAGCGCCTGCTGGACGAGATCGGAGACATCGAACTTCGAGAAGTTCGTCACGTTCGGCGTCTCGTCGGTGCCGGCGGTGAAGAACTGCGACAGGTAGACATCGGCGTTCGGGCGGAACGCGATGTAGAACGTCAGCGCGTTCTCATCCTGCCGGATCAGGTCGTGCATCGCCGCGTGCTGGACGACCTCGAGGTTGACGGTGATGCCAATCTGGCTCAGCTCGTCGACCAGGACCTCGTAGTTGCGACGGTAGGCGTCCTGCTCGGAGGTGACGAGGTCGATCTCGAACCCGTCGGCGAAGCCGGCGTCGGCCAGCAACTGGGTAGCGCCTTCGATGTCTTGCTCGAAGTTGACCCCGGCCTCGGTGGCTTCCTCTTCGGTGAGCCCACCGGGCATCAGCTGGGCCGGCACGACCGAGAAGACCTTTTCGCCGACCGGGTCGCCGAAGAGGGCGATGTGCCCCTCGCGGCTGATGGCCTTCATCACGGCTTCCCGCACCAGGGGATCGTTGAACGGCTCGATTTCGGTGTTGATGTTGAGGAAGGTCACCTCACCCACGCCGAAGACGTCGGCGATGAGGCCCTCCTGCTCGTTCATGCGGTCGACCCACTGGGCTTCCGGCAAGCCGTTGATCACGTCGAGATCGCCCGACTGCAGCGCCAGCTCGCGCGAGGTTGCATCGGCGACGTACCGGACCTCGACGCCTCCGAGCTGCGGCGCGCCGCGGAAGAAGTCGTCGAACGCGACCAGCGTGGTGCTGTTTTGCGGCGTGTAGGACTCGAACATGAACGGGCCGGTGCCGACCGGGTTGGCGTTGAAGCCATCAGCCCCGAGCGCCTCGAACGGCTGCTGCGGAATGATGAATCCGCCGGCATAGTTCGCGATGTTCGGCAGGAAGAGCGTCTCGGTGACCGGCTGTTCCAGCGTGATCTCGACGGTGGTGTCGTCAACCGCCTCGACCGTCCAGCCCTCGTAGTCGGCTGAGTAGCTGGAGGTATCGGGGTTGGCCGCCTTTTGCAGCGAGAAGACGACATCGGCCGACGTCAGCGCGTACGACTCGGTGCCGGCCGTTTCGCTTGGGTGGACCATGACATCGTCGCGCAGCTTGATCGTCCACGTCTGGGTGCCGTCATCGTTGTCCACGGAGGTCGGCATTTCGGCAGCGATGTCCGGCTCGAGCTCGGTGACGGTGCCCGGCTTGTAGCGCACCAGGCCGTTGAAGACCATGTCGACGACGGTGCGGTCCTGCGTGCCCGAGGCCAGGTGCGGATCGAGCGTCTGGATGTCGGCTTCGGACGATCCGAAGCGCAGGACCGGGCGATCTTCCTGCGCGGCGGCGTTGCCGGCGAGGCCGAGCGAAAGCGCCGGGCCGGCGATGCCGAGCGCGGCGGCTCCCTGAACCGCTCGGCGGCGGGAGATGCTGGTGTTTGCGATCCGGTCAAGCTTCTGCCTGGTGTCTACCTGCTGCATAACCTGGGTACCTCCAACTACGCGCCGCCTGCGTCGGCGTGCGTATCCTGCGTGGCATGACATTCGCACATCGCCAGGTATGAACCGCATCGGCATCAACGACGGTGAAGGTCGAATCAGCCAGTTCAAACCGATCACCTACCGGTGACGGTCACGCGGACCTCCGACGAGGCAAATTGCCATGCGGTCATTGGCCCAACTGTCCCATTTTACGGCCAAAAATGTCAAGGAGCGCCGTGCTGGCGGTAGCACCGTGGCGCTAATCACGGCTATGGTGCAGATGCGCGTGCCCTGCGCGCGAATCGCGCGTCAAAGCCCGAGGAGATCATCATGCCCCGGCCCTTCATCCTGCTGCTGGCGCTTCTGCTGCCGGTGTTCGCTCCGTTCGTCGCCGAAGCCCAGACACCGGTCGCGGCGCCCGCAGCCACGCAGCGGTACACGCTCGACGCCCGGTTCGATCCCGGCGCGGCGACGCTTTCCGGTGATGTGACGATCGTCTGGACGAATACCACCGGCGAGCCGCAGGACTCCCTGCCGTTGCGGCTCTACCCGAACGCCGAGCACTACGCCGGGGGTGACATCGCCCTTGTCGATGCCACGATCGATGGCGACCCGGTCGCCGTGGAGATCGATTCGACCGATGCCACCGTCGCCCGCGTGCCTCTTGGGCGTGCCGTACCGCCGGGCGAGACGCGCACCCTTGAGGTGTCGTTCACCACCACGGTTCCGCTCGGAGGCGATGGAGGCTTCGGCATCTTTCGCGGATCGCCCGATGCGAGCATGTGGGCGCTGGTGAATTGGTACCCAATTGTCGCCGGCTGGGAGCCCGGCGAGGGTTGGTCGCTCGATCCGCCTGTCAGCGGGATCGACCCGACCTTCGTGACTGCGAGCGCGTGGGATGTCACCATCGCTCATCCGGCCGAGCTGGCGCTGATCGCCACCGGCGTCGAGGAGACAACCATCGACGGCGACGCGGCCATCACGCGAGTCGAGTTGCCGATTGGTCGCGAGTTCGCCATGGTCGCGCTGCCAGCGTCGGGGCTGGTGACGACGAGCGGGATGGCCGGGGACACGCCGGTCGAGGTGACCTTGCCGCGGGCGTGGGCGGTGCCGGGCCTGGACGAGGCGCTGCTCGGATTCGCCGAAGCGGCGGTGCCGCGACTCGGCACCTGGCTGGATACCCCGCTGGATCACGGGCTCGACCTCACCGCGGCCGATATGGACGGCGCGCTCGGCGTGGCCTGGACCGGTGCGATCTGGCTGGATCTTGGCTCCATTGCCGCCGATGGCCAGCTCGACGACGCCGAGCGAGAAGGGTTGCGGTTCGTCGTCTACCACGAGATCGCCCACCAGTGGTTCAGCAATCGCGTTGGGGCCAACACCAACGATCACACCTGGATGTCGGAAGGGCTGGCTGGGGTACTGGCGGTGGCGGTGATCCGCGATGAGGATGGCGGCGAGGCGGGCCAGCGTGCCTTTATGGGTGGCGTGGCCGGACCCTACCGGGCGTTCGTCAACGGTGGCCAGGACGAGGTCGCCGACAGTCCGATCGGCACCTTGCCGGGGGTGGTGCACAGCTTCGTCAGCTACGGCAAGGGTGGGGTGGGGTTCGAGGCGATCCGGCAGGAGATCGGGGACGATGCGTTCTTCGGGGCGCTGGCGGCACTGAACCGGGATCACGCCTGGGGCATCATCGCGCCGGAGCAGATGCTGGCGGCTTTCGAAACGGCGTCGGGGCAGGAGCTCGGCGCGACCTGGACGTTCTGGTTCGAGCAAACCGGTACCTCGATCGAACAGGTTGACGCGGTCATCGCCGGTTCGGGCAGCTCATAGCCAAAAAGAGAGTCGGAGGCGGTGCGACAGTGCATTGCTTCACAATATGCATATACGGAGTTGACACAGATCATGTCAACTACTATAATTTGGGTAGAAACACGATCGATGCGGGTCATGTCAATCTCGCATGGTATCGATCGCGGTGATTGCGACATGGATGTGTGATACATCGCAGCTATAAAAGGAGGTCCTCATGGTCACACGATATTCTGGCGGTTCCCTGATGAACGATTTCGTCAGCCTGCGCGACGCGATGGATCGGCTCTTCAACGAGAGTCTCGTCCCCGGCACGCGCGGCGTGCCCGGTTCGTCCGTCTTTCCGCTCGATGTCTACGCCACTGATGAGGCGATGACGATCCTCGCCGCTGTTCCGGGCATTGACCCGTCGGCGCTGGACATCTCGATCGAGAAGGGTCAGGTCTCGATCAAGGGCGAGGTGCCCGACGTTGCCAGCTCGGAAGAGGCGCGCAACGCGACGTGGTACCTCCACGAGCTGCCGCGTGGTGAGTTCCATCGCACGCTGTCGGTGCCGTTCGAGGTAGATGCCAACCGAGCCGAGGCGACGTTCGAGAACGGTATGCTGCGGCTGACCCTTCCGAAGGCCGAGGCGGCCCGCCCGCGCCAGATCAAGGTCCGCGTGGCCGGCGAGAATGGTGCCTCCGGCGCGATCGCCGAAGGCAGGACGGCCGAGCGGGTCGGGTAGGTTCCGGCCCTATACGCACCGGCGTGGCGCTCGGACGCGATCACGCCGGCTCCGCACCTCGGACATGGCGACGGCGATCCCTCTCCCCCGAAGCAGCCAGACCGCCGTCATCCCCACTCCCCACCACCCCGACACGAGCCGTTCAGGGCTTGCGTGTCGGGGTGATTGCGTATCGGCAGTCGTCGGAACCTACGTATCGCCGCGCAGAAAAAGATACGTAGGAATACCGATGTTGCCATTGTGATCCTCGGGCATGATCATCTCCACACACGCTGAAGTTGCCGGCCGAAAGCCGTCTGGCGTGCCGGAGAAGCGAAGCGCTCGCATTGCGACATCGACGTCGTTACCGAGGAGATACCATGCGCCGTTTTACCTCTATCGTCACCGTGGTCATGATCATGGCCGGTATCGTGGCGGGCGCCACCTTCGGCGCCGGTTCCGCCGCGGCCCAGATCGGCCCTGGCTCGCGGGTGCTGGCCAACGGCCAGGTGATCACCTGGTCGGACTTCTATGAGCTCGATCAGTCCACCGTCGCCGTCATCGATGGCGTCGAGCTGATCGATCTCTACAGCGCCACCGGCTGGTTCAGCGTGATCACCACCAACTTCCCCGCCTACGGCAACGTCCTTCGCGACCTGTCGGTGCAGGATCTCCAGTCCACCGTGCCGCTGCGCCAGATCGACCGGGGAGACTACAGCAACGTCTCATACTCGCTCGACACCACCATCTATCAGGGCGTCGATATCGGCGCGTTCACGCTGGTGCTCGATCAGGGGAGCTATGCACAGCTCACGATGGTCGTGGCGCCGGTAACCACCTTCCAGTACGAGCTCGAGATCGCGCAGGCCGAGCTCACCATTGGCGGTGGTGGCGTGTTCCAGGGGGTCGATGCCGCCAAGATGCAGAGCATCCTCACCAACGCGACCGGCGTGCAGCTGATGGACCTCAACCAGCAGCAGAACGCGAACACCACGGTCATCGTCGTTCCCGGTGGCGGGCAGACCGCCCAGCAGCCGACACAGCAGCAACCGACACAGCAGCAACCGACGCAACAGCAGCCTGCCCAAACCGGACAGGTGGCGATCCAGCAGCCCGTCGGTACCGTCATGGTTGGCTCGACCCAGGTCGGGTGGGCCGGCACCTGGCAGCAGAATTCCGCCGACACGAGCCAGGCGACATTCTCGCGGCAGAACCAGTCCGGCACGATGGAGCTGGTCAGCTACGGCGAGTTCGCAGACCCGTCGGTGGCGTCGGTTCCGGCCGCGGTCGATGCCTTCGCCAACGCATTCCTCCAATCCGCTGGCGCCGTCAATGTCCAGCAGGTCGATGGGGGCGCGACGCAAAACGGTGCGACCTGGAAGCTCTATCGCTTCACGCTGAACGGCAGCGATCTCGCGACCTTCGTGATGGGCAGCCAGACGAGCACCGGCGCCTACGTGGTCACCACGGTGACGGCCAACAGCTCGATCCTGATGGTGACCATGATCGACGTTCAGGCGCAGTTCAGCCTCAACGGGTCCACCTCGATGCTGGCCGGCGTCGACCCGGTCCTCTCCACCATCAAGCTGCTCGCGTAATCGCCC
>CBFGRG010000231.1:0-5829 GCA_965651105.1 uncultured bacterium
CGCGGACGACCCGAGACCTCGCGAGACCGGCACGTTGGTCTCGGCCGTCAGCGCGAACGGTGGCAGCTCGCGACCGAATTCCTTCGCCAGCGTGCGCATCGCCGTGATCGTGAAGTTCTCGGCATCGGCCAGCAGGGCCGCCTCGCTTCCAATGTTCTCCACGTGTCCGGCCGGGCCATCGGTATCAATCGTGATGGTGTTCCAGAGGTCGAGCGCGAGACCGATCGCGTCGAAGCCGGGACCGAGATTCGCCGAGCTGGCCGGCGCGCTAACCGTGAATTGCATCGTCCACCACCCGCCTCAGGGCATCCATCGTCGCCGGAATGCTCACCGGCGGATTCGCGTACCGATTCACATCAGGCGTGCCGTCGAGATGGTACGCCGTGATTGCGTCGGTGTCCTTCAATACATTGCCGGTCAGCACGCAGACCACGGTGGCGTCCCTGGCAATCTCGCCGTCGGCGACGAGCTTGCGCACGCCGGCCAGCGATGCCGCCGACGCTGGCTCGCAGCCGATGCCGATGCGGTCGATCCATGCCTTGGCATCCATGATCTCGGCATCGGTGACGGATGTCACCCAGCCGCTGGTTTGCTCGATCGACCGCCGTGCCCGCTCGACGCTGGCGGGATCGCCGATCTTGATTGCCGTGGCCAGCGTTTCGGCCTGGACCGGCTCGTAGTGATCGAAGCCAGACGCATAGTAGGCGGCGAACGGCGCTGCGCCGGCCGCCTGGATCGTCGCCAACCGCGGCAGTCGATCGATCAGGCCGACCTGGTACGCCTCCGAGAGCGCTTTGCCGAAGGCGGACGTGTTGCCGAGGTTGCCGCCGGGTAGCGCGATCACGTCCGGCGCGTTCCATCCGAGCTGGTCGAGCAGCTCGAACACAATGGTCTTCTGGCCCTCGGGGCGGAACGGGTTGACCGAGTTGGCGAGGTAGACGGAGCCGTCGGCGGTCAGCTCGCGCAGCAGCCGCAGCGCGACGTCGAAATCGCCCTCGACCTGAACGACGCGGGCCCCCAGCGCGATTGTCTGCGCCAGCTTGCCGGCGCTGATCTTGCCTTCGGGGATGAGCACCAGTGACGGCATGCCGGCCGCGGATGCGTAGGAGGCCAGCGAGGCCGAGGTGTTGCCGGTCGAGGCGCAGGCGACCAGCGCGGAGCCGATTGCCTTTGCGTGGCTGACGGCAACGGTCATGCCGCGGTCCTTGAACGAGCCGGTCGGGTTGTGCCCCTCATGCTTGACGCGCACCTGCCCGTCATCGAGGCCGGTGTAGGCGGCGAGGCGCTCGTCGGCGTAGAGGGGAGTGTTGCCCTCCCAGCGCGTGACGATGTCGCGCTCGGGGATGGCAGGGAGCAGAGCGGCGAAGCGCCAGACGCCGGAGGTGGCGCCCGGGGTGTCGGGCTTCGGGGCAACATCGGCCGGGGTGAGGGCCTGGTCGGTGTCGATCACCGCATCGAGCAAGCCGCCGCAGTCAGGGCAGGCGGTGATGGGCCGGGTACCGCTGTGGACCGTGCCGCAGGCCATGCACCGCACGGGAAGCTCCCGGCGGGTGTCCCGGTCGGCATGCGCGAGGCTGGACATGGAAACAGGTACTCCCGAGCTGAGGGGGCGAATACGCACAAAGGCGCGCCGCTAGTGCGAAGTGCAACGGCGCGCCTCATCGTGTCTCAGCATACCACGGCCGGCTGGCCGGTCAGCCGACGTCGATCGTATCGGTATCCTCCGGCAGCATCAGGCCGGCGAGGATGTAGAGCAGGATGGTTGGGAAGAGCGAGATGCCGGGGATGATGGCCGCGATGACAAAGAGACCGACGCGAACGGCGAGCGCGTTCATGCCGTACTTCTCGGCGATGCCGCCGCAGACGCCGAAAATCCAGCGGTTGGTGGTCGATCTCGTGAGGCCGATGTCGATGGTTGGCATGATGGTTTCCTTTCCTTCGCGCCAGTGTACGCCACGTTGCGTCCGGCGCCGCGATGCGATCGCTGACATCAGTATCGCAAGCAAGCAGCCATCCGGTCGTGCGGGTTAACCACCAAGTGCCAGGGAAGGGTGTCTGGAACCGGCGGGCAAATCGCCATGGACAGCGAGTACGGTCACCGCCTGTCGCGCCTCACAACGCCAACGGGCCGGTTTAAAGACCGGCCCGTTGGCATTTCACCCTGCGTTGTTGATGTCAGCTCTCGACGAGGCTGGCGCGGACGACCCGCCGCGAGAGGTACTCGCCGCTGGCGTAATCGAACTCGCCGCCGCAGGTGATCAGCGTCAGGACCGGATCCTCGGTCGGACCAACCAGCTCGGTGATCTTGCCGCTGGTCAGCTCTTCGAGATCGTAGACCTCGTTCCACTCGACGGTGTAGCTGAAAGTGGTCTCGTTTTCGCCGAGCACCTCGACCGGGTCGCCTTCGACGAGATCGCCGAGGTTGAAAAACACCGACGGGCCGACGTTCCAGTAGTCGACGTGACCAGCCATCACGACGTTGCCAACCACCCCGAGCTCGGATGTTTGCTCGTACCAGGAGACGACCCACGGGCCGGTTGGGTTCTGCATCACGCCGTCGACGATCTCCTGAACTTCGACTTCGGCGGCGATTCCTGCCTTCTCGACGATGAGCTCGACCGGGACCACGCCGCCGGCGGCGTCGAGCTGATCCGGCGCCTGGTCGGCGAAGCCGTCGCGAACCGTGCCGGTGCCGGGCATCGGGCCCAGCTCGGTCGATTCGATGGGTACGCCTTCGGCGTCATCGTCCTGCGCCAGGGCGTCGCGACCGAACGCGACTCCGCCGGCGAAAGCGAGCGCCGACCCGACGAGTCGTCGTCGGGAGTATCGGGAATCTCGATCGGTGAAGAGAATGCCGGGCATGCGTGCCTCCTGCGTCGTCTGGCTCATGCGCCCCGCGCGAGATGGCGGTGTAGGTGCGAGGACGTGGCGTGTGGTCGTACGTGTACCATGCCATTCTAGTCTCTGATACGCACGAGCGGTGAGTTCGGTGTCGTGTGAACGGCACGTACATCACGATTCTGATTGTGAGTGTCACCATGCCACAGGAGGCTGAAGACATCCTGAACCATCTCCGGCGTGCCGGAGCCATTCGCGCAGGTACGCCCGCAACGCGCCTGGGTGGCGGTACCGTCAACACGACCTGGCGTGTCGGGATCGCTCCGGTCGGCAGTGCCGTGCTGCGAGTCGGACCGGACCGGGCGACTGTCGAGGCAGGCCCGTCGTGGCTCCGTGCTGGCGCGCTCGCGTGCGAGGCGATTGTGGTTGATCGCGTCCGAGACGCCGTAGCCGTGCCGGCAACGCTGTCCGCCGGGTTTCGGGGGCGCCCCTGGCTGATGCAGGAGCTCGTACCGGGTCGCTTGCTGGCCGAGGTGCTGCCTGGCATGGATCGATGCGAGCGCCAGGCGATCTGGCGAGACGTCGGCGTGATGTTGCGGCGATTGCATGACCATGACGGCTGCTGGTTCGGCACGCCGGATGGCCACCAGCGCTTCCCGGACTGGCCGTCGATGATTCTCGCGGACGCCGAGGGGCTGCTCACCGATGCGCGGCGTTACGAGCTGGACCCGTCTCCGTTCGAGCATTTGCGGGGGCAGGTCAAGGCGGGGCAGGTGGAGCTGCGGCAGGTCGAGCGGCCGGCGATCGTGCACAGCGACCTCGATCCGCGGCACATCTTCGTGCAAGAAACAGATGAAGGTTGGGAGATCGTCGGGGTGATCGACTGGGAATACGCGCGCTACGTCGATCCGTGGTCGGAAAGCCTGCTCGTGACGATGCTGGCACGTCCGGGGGACGATCCCGATCGGGAGGCGCTGTTGGAAGGGTACGGTCCCGACCCCGTGACCCTCGCCGACCCGGCCTTTCAGGCGCGACAGGAGATCTATCGCGGCATTGCCGATGGCTGGGCGCTCACCGATGCAGCGCGGCTGAAGCGCCTGTTCCGCAACCAGGTCAATCGCCGTTGAGTGGTCGCGAGGCGGCCACCGGGCGAACCACGTCCACTACACTGTCCTGCAAACCCCTCAACAGAGACGGCAATTGGATCCGGATGCACCGTTGTGGATCGGGGCGGGTCGGGAACGTCGTTGCGGCGCTCGCGATGGACTGCGCCTACACCACGATGTAGCGCTCGCCAGCGAGGGCGCGCTGGCAGGCGACGGCGACCCGGGCGTAGTAGCGATCGGGGGATGGGATGAGGTGTTCCTGGGTGATGCACAGCGACTGCACCACCCGGCTGGCCGCGTCCATCACGGTCGCCTCGATCGATGTCGACTCCCCGAACAGGAACGCGAGCCAGCCCTTCAGCGGCACCCGCGCCAGCGCGTCCACCTCGACCGGGTCCGGGCGGTATTCCTCCAGCGGCCGGTCATCCCTCAGCAGGTAGACCTCCTCGAATTCCCGGTCCATCCGGTCCGGACCCTCATCGGCAATCACGCGAGTGCCGGCATGACGCAGCAGCGACGCGTCCGGTGCGATCCCCAGCTCCTCCTCGACCTCGCGGAAGGCGTCTTCTGGCGTCTCGCCAGCGGCGAGGTGGCCGGCAGCGGGGGCGTCGAAGCTGCCCGGCCAGGAGTCCTTGTCCAGCCCGCGTCGCTGGAGGAGCAGGAATTCGCCATCGTCACCCCGCCCGTACACCCAGACGTGGATGGCGCGGTGCCAATCGCCGTCGCGATGCACGTCGGCGCGGCGCTTTACCGCGCCGGTCGGCGCCCCCGTCATGTCGATGATGTCGAAAAGTTCGTTGGGATCCTGAGCGGCTCGCAAGGTTGCTCGACCTCTCGATGGTGTGTGGGTCGAGCTGGCCGATCAGGCGGCAGCTCTCCCGAGGAGACTGGAAACCAGGTTGTCGACGAACGCGACGACGCTGGCTGCCGTTCGCGCGGGTTGCTCCCACTGGACGGCGTGACCGGTGCCAGCATACACGACCAGTTGTGCGTTCGGGATCGCCTCGAGGAGCGCATCCTGCTGCTCGCGCGGAATCAGCGCGTCCTGATCGCCCCAGATGAGGCGCGTCGGCACGAGAACCTCGGCCAGCCGGTGCGCATGATCGTCGTCGATGAAGTCCCGAGCCATTGCCTTCCACACCCGGGCGGGCACTTTCAGGCTTTCCTGCACGGCCGTCTCGAAGAACGCGGGTGGCACCGGCTGGGCGGTCGTGCCGGCCTGGAACTCGCGGACGAACGCGGGGTCGATCGGGTCGGTCAAGGTGGAGATGACCTCACCGAGCTCCACAATGTCCGGAAGATCCCCCCAGCGGTGGAATGCTCCAAGGAGCAACAGGCCGATCACGCGTTCCGGGTGGTCGAGCGCGAATCGCAGCGCGATAGTGGACCCCATCGAGTGCCCGACGATGACGGCAGCGTCGATCCCCAGCGCATCCAGGAAGGCGGCTACATCCTCGGCGAATCCGCCGGGGCCGTAGCCCCATTCGGGCCGTCCCGAGTTGCCGTGCCCCCGCTGCGATGGCACAAGCGCCCGGATGGTGGAGGGCAGGTGTGGCAGTACGGGCTCGAAAGAGTGCCAGGAATCCGATGTGCCGTGCAGGAAGACGACGGGAATGCCGCGCGAATCGCCCTGGTCGACGTAGGCGAGGCGGACTCCGGTGCGGAGATCGACGGTGTGTTCGGTACGACTGGAAACCGGTGTTCTGTGCGACATCATGTGCTTCCTCGGATGAAATGCTGCAGGTCAATTCGGAGCTGGCAAGCACCCGAGGAGTCGAGAGGTGCTCGCCAGTCCTGACCCATCATCCGAGTTGCCTGTCAACGGAGCGTCAACGCGCCGAGGCATTGCCGAAAAGCGAAAACGGCCCGCGATCCGGATGGGTCG
>CBFGRG010000232.1:0-5819 GCA_965651105.1 uncultured bacterium
CGTCGAAGAGGTGCCACGCGATCCCGAACGGGTCGTGGACGATGGCGACGAGCGCGTCGGTCCATGCGACTTCCGGCCGGGTCACGCGGGAGCTCAGGTGCGCCGTGGTCAATCCACGAGCCAGCGCCTCGCAGCGGCGGGAGATGATCTGGATCGCCCGGTGACCTGTCGCATGGGCGACGTCCTCGCCTCCCTCGTCGACAAGCACGAACGGGCAGCCGTCCCATGCGAGCCCGGCCATGACCGCCGGACCCATGTCGCCGCGGCGGTGTACCCAGTCGATCGCGAAGCCGGGCACCCCGGCGTAGAATCGAAGGGCATGGTCGAGACAGCCGATGCCGATGGTGGGGACGATCGCGGCCATGGGAAGTCGCTCCAGTACGTACACAAGAACAGATGTTCGTAGTCTATCCGTTCGTGCCGGAAAGTCAACCCCGGCATGACCGGAGAGAGGCAGGTCACGATGGCTGGAGGGCGGGCAATGGATTGGCAACTGGAGCGTCGCGTGGCGGCGCTGGACGAGCACCGGCGTCTCGCCGAAGCGGTCGGTTGGGTCGATGCCTTCGACTGGCGGACGATGCGCGCGTCGCTCGATGCTTCGCTGTTCGGCGTCGTCGCCGTCGCGGGACACGACGTGGTCGGCATGGGCCGGCTTGTTGGTGACGGCGTGAAGTACTTCTACGTGCAGGATGTCGCGGTCGACCCGGCGTGGCAGGGGCGCGGGATCGGCCAGGCGATCATCGACGTGATGATGGCCTGGGTGGCGGATACGGCGCCGTCGGCGGCATTTGTCGGGGTGTTCGCGACCGAGGTGGCGATGCCGCTCTACCGCCGAGCCGGCTTCGGCACCGAGGGGCTGCGGGGCATGGCTCGCCTCATCGACCCGGCCGGCGGGCAGCTCTCGTAGTGCCGCCCCTGTGGCGGCCGTTCGTCAGGGATCAGCTCGCGAGCGCGCGGATGACGGCTTCCGGCTCGCGGGCGATGACGCGCAGTAGCGTCCGCGCCGAAGCGTCGGGCACGCTGGCGCCCTGCTCCCAATCACGCAGCGTGCCGAGCGGGATCCGGAACTGCCGTGAGAACTCTTCCTGCGTCATGTTGAGCCGCGAGCGCAGTCCCTTGAGATAGTCGCCGCCCCACATCGCCGCGATCTCTTCCTCCGTCTCGGGGGCGCTGTCCGGGTCGGCGAGCGCATTGGCCTCGATCTCTTCTTCGGTCATCGCGTCCAGCCGCGCCCAGTCGGTCCCGTCCTCTTCCTCGAATGGACGTTCTGTGCCGTCCGGCAGGATTTGGACAACAGTGCCGTCAGCGAGAAGCCTTGCCCTGATCATGGTAGTCTCGTCGCTCATTTCTGCGACTCCTTCGTGCCGAGATGATCCTGCGAACCGAGCCCCGGTCAGTGAACACGACTGTGATAAACATCTCATCCACGCGTCCCACCGCCTTGAAGCGCTCCTCTCCGTGCTCGGGTCGCGTAACATCGGTTGTCGTGGCATCTGGATCGTCGAATACCCTGAGGGCCCTTCGAAAGGTGATCCCATGCTTGGCAAGATTCGAATCCGCCTTGGCGGGGTCCCAATCGAACGGCACCTTGTCTCTCTTTCGATTGTACTACTGGCCACCAGTACCTTGGTGCCGCTGATCAGGACCGCTTCATCCACGGATCGAGGGCGTCGCGGAGACCGTCGCCGAGGAAGTTGAACGCCAGCACCGTCAGTGACAGCGCCGCCGCCGGGAAGATCAGCATGTACGGGTGTGCCCGCATCTGCGGGATCGCCTCGCTGATCATCAGCCCCCAGCTTGGCATCGGCGGGATCACCCCCAGCCCGAGAAAGCTGATGCCCGCCTCGTAGAGAATCGCGCCAGGGATGCCCAGCGTCGCCGCCACCACGATCGGCGCGATCGTGTTCGGCAGCAGGTGCCGCCGCATGATCGTCCCGTGACCGGCCCCGATCCCGCGCGCCGCCTCGACGTATTCCTTCTCCTTGAGTGACATCGTGTTGGCTCGCACGATCCGCGCGATCGTCAGCCAGCTCACCAGCCCGAGACCGATGTAGACGCCGATCAATCCGCCGGTGGAGCGGTCGAAATCGGCCAGCACTCCGGCCAGCCCGCTCGGATCCTCGCCGAACTGCCCGCGCAGGAACGTCATGATCAGGATCACGAACAGCAGGTTCGGCATCGCATAGAGCACATCGACGATGCGCATGATCGCCATGTCGAGCTTTCCGCCGACATACCCGGCCAGCAGCCCCGCCGGCACGCCGATCAGCAGGATCACCGCCTGCACGACGATGCCGACCGTCAGCGACACGCGCGACCCGAAGATCAGGCGCGTCATCATGTCGCGCCCAAGCTGGTCAGTGCCCATCGGATGCGCCCAGCTCGGGCCCTGCAGCGAGACGGAGGTGTCCTGGTCGGCGTAGGTCTGCGGCAGCAGGTACGGCACGACGATCGCGACGATCGCGAGAGCGATGATGAACCACGCCGAGACGACGGCCAGCTTGTTCCGGCGAAACTGCCGCCAGGCGCTCGACCAGAACGAGTCGACGTGCTTCAGGTCGCGTTCGGCCAACGCTGGCGACAGCGGTTGGGGGCGTGAGGATGTCGTGGTCGCCGCCATGGGTCGTGAGGTTCCTCCGAATGTATCTGGCGCTGAGGGCGGTCCCTACGCGTTCTGCGAACGCTTCTACCCCGGTGCGGCTCTATCGCTCCATGATGCGCGGGTCGAGCAGCGGATAGAGCAGATCGACGACCAGGTTCATGACCGAGATCACGAATCCGAACAGCAGCACCGTGCCGAGGATCACCGGGTAATCACGCTCGGTGATGCTGGAAACGAAATACCGTCCCAGCCCCGGCACCCCGTACACCGTCTCGACGAAGAACGAGCCTGTGATGATGTCGGCCAGGATCACGCCCGAAACCGTCAGCACCGGCAGCAGGGCGTTGCGGATCGCATGGCGGATCACCACTGCCCGCTCGTTCAGCCCCTTCGCCCGCGCCGTGCGAACGTAATCGGCCGAGAGCACATCGAGCATGCTCGATCGGGTGTACCGCGCCAGCACCGCCGCCGGGTAGAGCGCCAGCGCCACTGCCGGGATGATCACCTTCAGGCTGAACACCCCATCCCACCCCTGCGTCGGCAGCCAGTGGAGCTGGCTCGCCAGCAGCAGCACCAGCAGCGAGACAACGACGTAGGACGGCGTCGAGATGCCGATGATCGCCACGAAGCTGGTGATGTAGTCGATCACCGAGTTGTGCCGCAGCGCGCCGATGGTGCCCAGCGTGATGCCGAGCGTCAGTGCGATCGCCATCGCCACCAGCCCGAGCTTGAGCGAGACCGGGAACGTGTCGCCGATGATGTCGGAGACCGTCCGCGATCGCTGCGCCAGCGACGGGCCGAAATCGCCCTGCAGCGCGCTGGTGAGGTAGCTCGTGTATTGCTTCCAAAGCGGGTCGTTGAGCCCGTACGCCTCGTTGAGCCGCTCCAGCACCAGTGGCGGCACTGGCTTGTCGCCCTGCCCCCACGGGCTCCCGGGAGTGGCGTGGACCAGGAAGAACGTGAGCGTGTAGATCGCGAGCAGTGTCGGGATCAGCAGCAGCACGCGCCGGATGATGTAGGCGCTGCGGGAATTCATCGGGATCGTTTCCGTTCAGGCAGCATCGCGGTTGATCGTGAACGGGCGGGACCTGGGCCGGCCCATCGGACGACGGGATGAGTCGTCATACCGGAGACCCGGGCCCAGGTGCCCGGGTGTGCAACGTATGGAGATCTTTCTGCCAGATCGATTAGCGCGTCGCTCGGTCATGCGTCGGTGCGAGGGCGACGCGTCAGCAGCCCCCTCGCACCGGCACGACGGCCCCTACTCCGCGGCGATCTTCACCGTGTGCAGGTAGACCAGCGACAGCGTCGACTGGAAGTACAGGTCGCGCACGTTTTCCTTCACCGACCGGACCGCCTTGCCGCGGAACATCGGAATCAGTGGCGCTTCCTCGACCAGGATCCGCTCGGCCTCCTGGTACTGCTGGATCCGCTCTTCCTCGTTGGTGTTGGTCACCGCCGTGGCACAGAGCTGGTCGTACTCCTCGTTCACCCAGTGCGTGCGGTAGTGGTCCGCCTGGCTGGTGAAGTTCTGGTTGTGCCAGTTCGACGGATCGACGAAGTCCGATCCCCACGAGCCGGTGTAGGTCCCGAACGCCTGGGTCTCACGCGAGGCGCGCCAGTCGATGTAGGAGGTGTCCTCGATCGGGTTGAGCGTGACGGTGATGCCGAGCACGTCCTGCCAGGTCGCCTGCAGGTACTCGGCCACGGTCTTGTTGCGCGCCGGCGCGTTCTGGTAGGTGATCTCCAGCTCGACCGACGCCGGGTCGATGCCGGCCTGCTCCAGCAGCGCGACCGCCTCCTCCTGGCTCTCGGTCAGCACCATCTCACCGTCGATGCTGCCGGGGATGTCCGGCGAGACGATCGTGTAGGCGGGGATGTACTGGCCGCGCAGCACCGTGTTGGCCAGCTCGTCGCGGTTGAACGACTTCCACAGCGCCTGGCGGAACTCGACGCTGTCGGTCGCCGGGTTGGTCGTGTCGCACGGCAGGAAGTAGCAGTTCGACATCGGGAACTGGATCAGGTTGCCGGCGATTGAGGGGTCCTCGAGGATTCGATCGAGATCCGGACCCTCCGGGGCGGCGTAGTCGAGCTCGTCATTCTCGAAGGCGATGAACGCCTGGGTCGTCTCGTCCTCGAAGATCGTGAATTCGGCGCGGGTGAGCGTCGGCGCCGGGCCGGCGGTGTAGTTCGGGTTGGCGACCAGGATGATGCTCTGGTCGTGGTTCCACTGGTCCATCACGAACGGGCCGTTGGAGACGGCTTGCTCGCCGGGGTCGGTCCAGCCGTCGCCGAGCTCGTCGATGATATGCCTCGGCACCGGGAAGTAGGTCCACGTCGCCGCGATGCGCGGGAAGAAGACGGTCGGCCCGGTGAGCGTCACCTTCAGGGTGAGGTCGTCGACCGCCTCGACGCCGAGCTGGTCGAGCTCCATCTCCCCATTGGCGATCGCCTCGCCATTCTGCAGGTAATACAGGGCTGGCATGTATTCGGACAGCGTGTTGGGGTCGAGCACGCGCCGCCAGCTGTAGACGAAGTCCTCGGCGGTGATCGGCGTGCCGTCGGACCATTGCGAGTCTGCCTTGAGGGTGAAGGTGAACTCGCTGGAATCCTCGTTGGCCTCCCAGCTCTCGGCGACGCGAGGGACGACATCGCCGGTGGCCTGGTCGATGCCCGTGAGACCTTCATAGGTATTGAAGATGATGTCGAGATCGCCATCCGCGCCGAAGCTTACCGCGGGATCGAGGGTGGTTGGCTCCACTGTCGGCAGGCGAATCACCTGCTCCTCGGCGAGCGGACCGTCGTAGGGCTCGACGTTGGTGCCGTAGGAGAGCGCCTCCTCGGCGGCCGGGGTGGCCTGGGCGGCGGCGCGCAGCGGCACTGACATGCCGAATGTGGCGAGCGCGCCGGAGGCGAGCATGCCCTGCATGAAGCGACGCCGGTCGGCCTGCCGGCGAGTCAGCCGGCGTCCTGCCCGGGTGATGTAGTACGCGTCCTGGTCTTGCGGATCGTGCCGTGCGTCTGACATCGTGTATCCTCCCGGATGAAGGGTGACTCTGACCACTGACACCTTGGCAGACCGCGCGATGGCGGCCGGCGACAGGGTTCCTGAGTCCCGAACTGCGGTTGGCGAATCCTAGCAGCGCATGACGAGCGCGGTCAACCGGCTCGCCGGAGTGGCGACGTCCGGGACCGTGGCGTGTTTCGCGGAACAGAT